>JAGOCE010000003.1 GCA_017998915.1 Candidatus Ozemibacteraceae bacterium | reverse complement strand
GTTCGGACGAGATAAACCCCGGCGGGGTTTCGGAACCTTCATCCGTGATCGTGCTTGAAAGCAGGGGGAATTTCGCCACCCGCGAAAGCTCTTCGAGTCGGGAACGGCCGAACGTGAACTCGATATTGCCGACCAGCATGGCATCGAGGCGAAAGGTATTGAGCGCCTCGACGATCGCTGATCCGCGCGTGAAATACGCGTCGGCGGTGCCGGAAATCTCGCTTCCGACTGAAAAGATACAGAACGGGTCGCCAGAAAACGAGGCGACGAGCGTCTGCAGTTTCGCAGCCTTGTGCGCCGCCCCGCCCATTCGCTGGTCCCTGTAGGGGGCGAAGCGGGCCAGGAACGGCTGGATATGGCCTTTCGAGACACCGGTGAAAACGAGGTGGAGACGCCGCTCACCGAGAGGCTTCATCAGCCACCAGACCGTCGCGGCGAGCGTGACCACCCCAACGAGGAAAACGAAAACAGAAAACCGTCGATACGAGCGTTCTTCCGACATGCCGCCATTGTATCCATCCCCACATCCATTCGCAACCCCACCTTCGATAGCATCACACCGGAGGGGCGGTTCTCGCCCCGCCGCCATCTCAACAACGAGAACCAGATCAAGCATCCCGGGCACAGAGGATGTTCTTGAAACCTGCATGCTACATGCCTATGTTCCATTCCCGTTCGTGCCGAGCCCGTCGAAGCACGAAAGGCTCTCGCCCTTCGACAGGCTCAGTGCAAGCGGGGGCCATGTCCAGGGTTCAATAGTATTTTATCAGATATAATAACCGCCCCGCCGGATCGTCCGGAGGGGCGGTTCTGGGAGAGCTTCGAGCTTAGAACTTCTTCATTTCCTGGAGGCGGGCCTTGTAGGCATTGGTGCGTCCGCCCTGGGCGGCTTCGTGGCGAATGTTCGCCTTCACCGCGGAGATGACGTCGCTGATTTCACTGCGATCGGCCTTGGTGTAGGACTTCAGGTTGCGGAGGAACGCCGTGTAGTAGATGCCGCTCCGGCCGTCGTTCTTCGTGAGATCGTTGATCACGACCTTGGTCAGAAGCTTCGAATCGGCTTCGCGGTCATAAGAGAGGAGTTGGTAGTCGGCTTCGATGTCGGCGGCATTTGTCTTCTTCGCCTTCTTCGCGGAAACGGCCTGGGCCTTGACCGCGTCGGCATCGGAGCTCAGGGTCACGAGATCGTTCATGAGCATGCCGATCGTGCGCTTCTGGCCGGAGGATTCACCGCTCTGACCATTGTCATGGCCAGGCTTCGGAGTGCCCTGATCTGCCGGGGGCTGTTCGGCAGGCGGCTCTTCAGCCGGGGGTTCTTCGGCCGGGGGCTGCTCGGCGGGCGGCTCTTCAGCCGGGGGTTCTTCGGCCGGAGGCTGCTCGGCGGGCGGCTCTTCAGCCGGGGGTTCTTCGGCCGGGGGTTCTTCGGCCGGAGGTTGCTCGGCAGGCGGCTGCTCGGCAGGCGGCTGCTCGGCCGGAGGTTCGTCAGCAGGCGGCAGAGGAGGCAGAGGAGGCAGCGGAGCGGGATTTCCCTGGCCCTGATCATTTCCCTGACCGGGGCAGTTCCCCTGGCCGGGATGATTTCCCTGACCGGGATGGTTGCCCTGCCCGGGGTGATTGCCACAGTTCCCCTTGACATAGCGCCAGTGGCCCTTCACGTGCTGGCCGTTCTTGTTGTAGTGTCCGCAGACCCAGACGCGGTTCTTGCGGCCTGTGATCTTCTTCTTCACGGCAACGTGGGTGTCCATGATCTTGTTCTTGATCTTGTCGCCGACCTTCACGAATGCACGGCCGATCTTCTGGAAGAACCCGACCTTCTTCTTCGGTTTGCACTTGCCCTGGCCGGGGTTTCCAGCGGAAACATCGACGGCTCCGATGAGCCCGAACGCCAGGGTGAGCATGAGAATTTTATTCAGGATGCCCGACTTCATTGGTGTCCTCCTAAGAATCTTTTCGTCTTCTGTTCATCTCATTTCAGCGGACGCGTTTTTTTCAGCAACATTCGTACCAGGGTTGAACTTCGCTATTGAAGAGCCCTTCGATCGGTTTTCACGAAAATGTTGTCAGGAAATCAGCATTTTTGAGGATTTTTTCAGCAATCTGGGGAATGCAAGCGAAAAACCGATGAGCAGGCGGGCCCCTTGACATGGAAGGTTCGGAGGCCATAGGGTGAACGAGCATTCGCAGCTCCGCACCACGCTCGGAGGATTATATGGCCACCCCGAAACAGATCGCACGCGAAACCCGCATCATCTCGGCGGCCCTCGCCGAATTCTGCCGGCGCGGCTTTCACCTGGCGAACGTTGACGTCATCGCGGCCGCGGCAACCGTCGGCAAAGCCACCATTTATCGCCACTACGGAAGCAAAGAAGGCTTATTCATGCGGGTCTTCGACCACATACTCGACAATATAGAAAAAACGATCAGGCAGCGAACCGACTTTTCCGAATTCCGGAAGGGCTCGGAAATCGCCATCAACTCCTATTTCGAAATGTTCGTGACGTCCCCCGAGATCTTCAACTTTCTCAAGATTTTCACGGGAGACGAGTCGATCCCCGAGGGGGACATGCGAAAGAAGCTCGCCGAGCGCTATCTTTCACGCTCGCTCTGGCCGGTCGATGAAATCAGTCGTGCACAGGCATCCGGGCAGCTCCGGCGGGACATCAACCCCGAACTGCTGATGCAAGCTACCCTGGGCATGCTGCATTTTCTCATCTACCACTGGATCCGAACGGGAAAGCCGGAACGCATCACCGACAACACGAGGCTTGTGATGACACTCCTGTTCGAAGGGGTGCTTCCGAAGGCATGACGTGGGGCGCGGGCCCCGCCGCTCACATGAGCGCCTGGACTTCGGCCTCCTGGACATTGCGGCAGGATTCGGCATAGAGAAGAATCCCGACCATTTCGAACACTTTCAGGTTGAGATCCGTCAGTCCGGCAAAAACAAGGCGTCCGCTCTTTTCATCGACGATTTTCTCGGCGATCTCGAGGATCGAAGCCACGCAGGGGCTCGTGATCGACACGGCAAGCCCGAAATCGATAACGAATCTTGTCACGCCCTGGTCGAGCTTTTCCTGGACGAGCCCGAGGATCGCCGCGCCAGCCTCTTCGTTGAGCGGGCCGTGGGTGTAAATGAGCGTGACCGCACCGCGATTTTCAGAACGCAGGGAAAATTCCGTCGTTTTCATCAAACATCCTCTTTCGAGGGTAGAGATTACCAGATTCCTGGAAGATAATCACCCAGGAGAATCGACTATTTGAATTTGAAAAGTTTCTTCAGGTCTTTCTCGATATTCTTGAGTTCCTTCTTGATCTGCTTCTCGGGCGGGAGGGGCTTGGGTTGTGTCGCAACAACGGGAACCGGCGCCGATGCAGGTTGTGCTGCGCCGACGACACCGGCGGGAGCCGGAGCGGAGGCTGGAGCGGGAACAGGCTGTGCTGCGCCCGCGATGCCGGCCGGAGCCGTCGCCACCGGAGTCGGGGCAGGCTGAACCGGTACCTGGGTTTGCTTCTTGCCGCCGAGGATCTTCCCCAGTTCGCCGCCGAGAATGTCACCAATCCCTTTCTTTTTCATCTCGGGAGCGGGAGTGCCGGACGCAACGGGCTGGGAAGCCTGCTCTTTCTTTCCGCCCAGCATGTCCATGAGTGCGTCCTTCGCCTTGTTTTCGGCCGCCTTCTTCAGGAGCTTGTCGAGGCGCAGATCGATGCCGGGAGAAAGGAGGCTGCCGCGTACTCCGACGGGGATTTCAAGAGTGGGTTGATTGCCGACGAGGTCACGAAGCACCTTGCTCCCCTGGCAGATTTCACGCGGCAGAATGAGGTTCGCCGTCCCGTCGAGCGTCGTGTCGAGGCCCACCGAGCCCTTGTAGGCCATCTGCCCGTAGGGGCTCTTGAACACGAGGTCGTCCGAGTTCATGCGCCCGTTTTTGAAGATGAAATGCCCCTGGAGGCTCTTGATGAGCCCGCTCGACAACTGGGACGCATCGATGGCGTTGAAGATCTGCGCCGCGACCGGCGGGGCCTTGTAACTGCCCGAGGCCATGGTCATCGTCGAGTTGCCGTCAAGCGAGTTGAGTCCGACGGTCGTGCCGGTGGCGATGAAGCTCATATCGAGGCCGCCCTGAAGGACGTTTTTCATTGTCGTGTTCGTGGACAGGAACTCCTGCGTCTGGAGCGATTTCATCCGGGTGTCGAAGCCAAACCGGATCGGGGTTTCCCGAACGAACACCTTGCCTGAAGCGGTCATTTCCCCGCTGAACAGCTTCGCCCTGGCGCCATTGACCGCGAGGATCCCGTCGGTGAAGCGGAAGGGGGCGGTCAGATCCGTGAACGGGAACTTGAAGGTGGCCCCCCCTTTGGAAATGGGCGCCTCGAACACGCCGGACGGCAGTTTCGCCGCGCCGTCCACCACGATCTTGGCGATCGGGCCGGAGATCTTTCCCGCGCCCGTTCCGGAGCCCTGGGCCCGGTATCCGGTGCCCGCAAGGAAGAACTCGCCGATATCCGTCAAATCCAGCGGCTGGATATCATATTGAAATGCCATCTTGAAGCCGGACCAGCTCTCCATACGGCCGACGAGCCTGACCGTCGAGCTTCCCCAACCCATCTGCAACCCCTCGGTCGTGAGGCCGCGCTGATCGAATTTGATCGGTCCGACAATGCCCCGGACCGGCCGCAGGATGGCCGGATGGGCCAACCCCGCACCCGCGAGAACAGCGTTGCCGGAGAACTCGGGCTGGTCCGCCGAGCCCTTGACCACGATGTCGAGATCGGCCCTTCCGCTGAACCCGAGGTCTGCCGGGAAGTCTGGAACATTGCTGGCGATCAGGCTCCTGATCTCGCCGAGGTCGGTGTTATGAAGCGTTCCGGAAGCGGCTACCCGCGGCTTTTCGAGGTAGTTCGCCAGGGAACCGGCGATCGTCAGCTTGCCGCCGAAGAGATTCGCGGAAAGCCGGTCGATGCTGATTTTGTCCGGATCGATCGTAGCGGCTCCGGAAACATCATTCACGTGGACGCCACGGGCCGCGATCGAGAAGTCCACGTTTTTCAGCTCGAGTTTTCCGGCCGGCCGGGGCTTTTTCAGGCTGCCGCCGATCGTCGCATCGACGACGGCCGTTCCCGTGAGGCGGGCCTGCTTCTTGAACAAGGCATTTTCAATCGGAAGCGCCTCTTTCAGCGCCGCCAGGTCGGCTGTGGCGTTGGCTTTCAGGTCGAACGCCGGATCGACTGCGTTTTTGACCGATCCCTGAAGGGTCGCCGTCATGCCGAGGGCGCTGCCTTTGCATTCCCGGACCGCGATTGTTCCGCTTTTCGCATTGACACGCGTGAGCGTCAGCTTGAGGGCATCGAGCTTGACCGGGGACATTCCCGGAGCGGGCACAGCCCGGATATTCCCACCTTCGAGCTCGCCCGTGAGCGTCGGACCGTTTGCGTCGATCTCGACGCTTCCGGTAAAGGCGGCCATGCCTTCCGGTTTTGCGCGCAGAATCGCCTCGGGAACGAACGTCTTCAGATCGCCCGTGAGAACAGATATATCAATTCGTATAGAAAGGTCGCCACGCCCCGTCATCTTCGCGATATCTACCTTGCCACCGTCGGATTTCACGGTAATGCCTCGAATCTCGGCGGCCAGTTTTTCCCATTCGACCCGGCCTTCATCGTATTTCACGCCACCCTGCGCGAGCTTGAGGGGCGCCGGCAGCATCGCATGCCGCACGACAAGCCCCTGGGGCTTCGCCCACGCGGAAAGATCGCGCATCTCGCCGCCAGCGATGCCGAACCGGACCTCGCCGCCCAGGCGGCCCTCGTCGATCTTCACATCGGGCATCGGGGGCAGGTATTTCCCGGCGAGCTCCATCAGCCGTTTCACCGGCAGCGGCTCGAGGGTGACCGTCGCCGAGGCCTGGAGCGGCGACAGCGATGCCGCCTCGAACTCGCCCTTTACGTCGATGTCCGGTGTGCATTTGAGCGAAATATTCCGCACCGAAAGCCTGCCCGAGTTGGTCAGCACGACATCGGCCAGAAGGCTCGCCACGCCGAGTCCGGCGGGCAGTTCGACGGAAGGCGGAAGGATCGGCCGCAGGGTGCCGATCTCGATTCCCTCGATATGGATCTGCGCCTGGAGCTTTTCCGGGGGTTGCAGCTCACCCTTGATCGCGATATTCCCGATGCCTTCCACCGTGATCTTGGTGTCGATCGGAAGAGCGGTTCCGGAGAGCGATTTCTTTACCGCCAGATGCGGCATGACGGCCGCAAACGTCTTGTTGCTCGCGAGATCGCCGAGCGAGACCCTGACCTGCTCGATCTCGAGCTGGCGCAGAGGCAGGCCACGCACGTCGAGGTCGATGCCGGCCCCGGGCTCGGCAGGCGTTGTCCCCGGTGCCGCCACCATGCCGGGGGGAAGAACGATGGAACCATCGGCCGAGCGCGTCAGCTTCGCGGAAACGGAGGAAACGAAGACGCTTTCCAACATCACCTTCCCCGAAAGGAGTTCGAAGAAATCAGGAGTTGCCGCAGCCATGCCGATTTCGACCAGCGGCAACGTCGCCGAGGCGGGATCGCCGACGCGCAGGCCGGTCATGGTGATGGTCGGCCACCTGAGGCTGACCTCGCCGACGCTCACGGGCAGACCGAGGGCCTGTCCGGCGCTCGTCTCGACCTGCTTCTTCAGGGCAGCTGGATCGAGATACGTGATGTAGGCGTAATACGCTGCCCCGACGAATAGCAGCACGATGAATCCAACGGCCGCCAGGAAAATGCCGATCAGCCTCGCCCGGTTCGAACGCGGTTTTTCTTCGCTTTCGCGGGCGGCTGTTTCGGAAATCGCCTCGGGGGTGTTCGTATTCATGATGCTGTGCCTCCATTCGGGTTGCAAAAGGTCAGGACTGGATGTGCGCGGCCAATGATACGCCTGTTCGGGCTCGGTGACCAGAGGGAAACCGTCACACTTCGGGAATCCGGTCGCCAAGCCGAAGATAGAACATGGAGAAGAAGGTGCTCACCCGTACATCCATGCGCGAATCACAACGGACAACCGGCCGGCGATCCTCTCGATCCTGGGCGCATCGCCTGACGGCGCTTTTTGCCGCCGTTCTCGCGATGCTGCTCGTGACGGGCTGCGACCAGGGCAACCTGCGCTTCAACCCGTTACCGACCGGAGAATATTATACACTTTCCGGAAACGTCAGTCTCGCGAATCTCCCCGTTGAGGGAGACCTCGTCGGGACCGGGGTCATCAACCCCTCTCTGCTTGTCATGACCGATTACTCGAAGTTCCAGCTCACGGCCGGAGAAAAATCCTCGTGGGCCGCGAAAGACGGCACGTTCACCGTATCGAAAGTACCCTATTCCACAGAACTGGTTCTCGAAGCGAAAGCCGGGAAAGTGGCTCTGCGCCGGCGACTGTTTCCCCGAGACCTCCGGGAAAGCGACACGACGAGGCTTTCCGTGACCGTCGAAACGACCGCGATCGCTCTCATCTGGGAACGGGCGCATCAGATGGGAAAAGAGCTGACGGAATGGGACATCGCAACCCGGGAGTTCGAGCCCTCCATCGCGAGTGTGACTCGTGCCATCCGGCTCGCTCTGCAGATCCAGCCTTCATCCGTCTCGGGGACGATTCTCGACCTCGAGATGGTGAAAACCCCCGTTCTCGAAGCCGCGCAAGCGATTCAGCCCTGCGAGGCCACGCTGCGCGAGGCACATCGGGTTCTCGAGAACGCCGTTCTCAGGGAGAACCACGATCTGATCGCCCAGTATGTGTCCACGTCGTTCACGAACGACTGGGATTCATCGGCAGGATGGCTCGACCTGCTCACCAGAACGGCCACGTATTTCGACACCTACGACTTTTCTGTCGCCTCCTGGACGATCGTCGATATGGAACTGATGCCGGCTGGCAAAGCACGGATTCGGATCGCCGCCGAGGCGTTCTGGAGCGACTTCTTTTCGGGAACCGACGGGTCGACGGGTGTCTATTCTTCTGACGTCTACTGGCAGCGCGAGGGCACCTTTTGGAAGATCGTCCGCAACATGCCCTACAAGGCCGGAGACCCTCGCCAACTCGGCGCTGACGCCAGATGGGGCGAGATCGCAGCAGCTCACGTCCGGCTCCAGGCCGCGCTTGGCAGCGAAAACCTCGACGTTCTGCGGGAGCTCGTCTCGGAAAATTTCGGGAACGACTGGGACGCTCACAGCACCTTCAACGATCTCATCGAGACTGCCCAAGCACGTTTCAACATGTGCGATGTGAAGATAGCGACCTACGCCGTCGAATCGGTCGAGTTCAATGGGCAGGACCTCGCCACCGTGCACTGTTCGGCGCAGGTCCGCGTCATCAGATTGATCCCGGGGATCGATATCGACTCCGGCCCCATCAGCGCCATCATCACATGGCGTCGTGAAAACGGAGTCTGGAAACTGTTCCGCAATCTTCCCTACCGCTTCTCTCACCCCACAAACATCCGCTGATCATCAGCGTATCCGCAGGCTGAACCGCCAGGTTGACAGCCGGAAGCGATTTTCTTATGCTTTTATAATTCGGATACGATTCGATCCATCAACGGAGGTATTGAGTTTTGACCGTACGATCAATCGCAGCAGTCCTCGTCATCGGCCTGTTTTTGACCGCAACCGCCTTTGCGGCGCCGATCCCGATCACTGATGTCGCCGCCCGGATGAACAAATCCGTCGGCCAGGATACCGTGTATCAGAAAAATCCCGGCATCGAGGTGCTGGTCGAGTTCGGGATCGCATCCTGGTATCACTGCCCCACCAAGCCGGAAAAAATCGACAACAAACGGCTCGGGATCCGCGACATGATTTACCCCATCGCACACAAGACCCTTCCGTTCGGCACACTCGTCAAGGTCATCAACCCGGCGAACGGAAAAAAGATTCTCACCCGGGTCATCGATCGCGGGCCGTTCATCACCGGCCGGATCGTCGATCTCGACGAACATGGGGCCAAGGCCCTCGGCATCAGCGGCGTCAGTCGCGTCGTCACGAAGATCTACAAGATCGATCACGACGAAATTGCCTCTGCCAGGAAGGCAAATCAGAGTTCTCTGTAACCGAATGATATTCAGACGGCCTTTGGATGGCCGTTCCGACCGTTCCGGGCAATCCGGAACCGGGTCATCTGCGGTCGTGGTGCGTGTATGTACGGCGGGCGCGAGCGAACGAAAGGAAGCGCAATGAAGTCACAGTATCGAGTTTCCGGTCTCCTGGTGGTGGGTTTTCTCGTTTTCGCTGCGGGAACCCCTTCATCAGCCCTGACCGAAGATGGAAAAAACCTGCTCGAGCGTCTTCGCGGCAGGATCGAAGCGAAGGAGGCCGCGGCGGCAAAGCCGGTCGAAACCGTCGCCCCTCCCGTCGAATTCAAGACGCAGACACCTCCCGCCCCGGCCTTCGAACCGGGGTCGATCGTAACCGATCCGTCACCGGACGAGCCAAAGAAGGCCGGGGCAAAAAAGCCCAGGAAATCATCAGATTCCCGAGGAAAAAAGCCCCGTGTCACCGAGGAAATGAAGGCTGAAGTCGGAAAACAACAGAAGGACGCCGCGAAGCCCCTGCCCCGCCCGTCAGCTCCTCCCGTCGTACCCGCTGTTTCCGTGGCGACGAACACGGGCGATACCGTCAGCGTCGCTCAGCAGGCTCAGCCTGCAGCGGGTTCGGCGCGCAGTTTTGGAGAACTCTCGGATGCCGAGCTGATCCAGTATGCTCAAGAGCACATGTGGACGAAGGAAAAGAGCCGCAAACACAATCCGCCGTGGACCCCCCCCTCGAAGCCGAAAAAAAAGAAGGGTGACAAACAGAAAGTGGATGCGACATCGACGAAAAGCGGTTCGAAAAAGACCGGCACACCGCAGACAAAAGCCGCGGCAACCAAAGGGAAATCCTGACGGGTTTTTCTCCGAAGACGACGGCGGCGGACTCCTTATGGATTCCGCCGCCGTTTTCTCTTACGGTATGGTATTCGGATTATTTCTGGGCTTTGAGCCTGCGAATGATCTCGGGATTGTTCGGATCGAGCCTGAGCGCCTCGGTCAGGATCGCCTTCGCCTCAGCGGCCTTTTTGGGATCTTTTATTTCATCAGCGATTTCGAGACGCACCTGGACGTGGAGAGGGTTGTAGGTGGGGGGCACATTCGCTGCCTTGAGTATGGCTGCCGCCTTGGTTTCATCCATCTCTTTCACGAGGCCCGGCGACCGGGTGCGAATGTAGTCAATCTGCCGGATCGCGGTTTTGTCATCGGGATCGAGTCTGCGTGAGAGCAGATAGCATGCAAGCCCAGGCTTCAGGTCGCGGCGGTTGATGAACAGATACCCGATTCCCCGGAGGGCAGCTGCGAAATCCTGGGGATTGTCAGCCAGTTCGAGAGCCTTGAGATACGTGATGAAAATCGAGGCCGCCTCGACCGGTGATTTCTGATGATGCATCATGAAACCACGCTCGACATGGAACGCCGCCCGAACCGGATCCCAGTAGATGGCTTTCTGGAGAAGATCGAGGGCTACATCCGGTTTCCCTTCCTGGAAACTGATCATGGCCAGGAAATAGTATCCGTCGGCGATCGGCTGCTGCGTCCACTTCACATCGACATTGCCCCGCCCTTCCTTCGCAAGCATTTTCTCATAGACTTTTTTGCCCATGAGGCTCGAGAAACTGCGCGTGACCGATGTCGGCGTGTCGACCAGCTTCTCGCTTCCGAACACCATGTCGTTGGCCACGGTGCGCGCCTCGGCGTAGTTGCCGGCCTTGATCCGTTCCATGATCGTGATCATCATCTGATTCGCCAGAACGATCGGGTTCACGGCCTTCGTCTCGGTAGCGGCCGCGGGAGTGTCGAGAATGCCGGCCTTGGGAGCCGCCTGGGCGGGAATGACCATGGCGAACGCCGCGGCGATCAGGAGAGAACGGAGGATATGGCGCATCGGTATTATTCCTTTCGTCGATCGATAGGGCGCAATCATACCCTCACCCCACCTGTAATGCAAGAGGGAACGGACCATGACCGATCGCCCTGCCGCCGCTGAAATCTCTCCCGCCATGCCTGAAATTTTGGCAGGAAAGATGACGAAAAACCGACACCCACTGCTCCGGATTGTCATGAAACAAGCCTGTGGTGCGAGAGAATACCGCGGCATATCTCTTGCTTAGTTAAGGGAGTTCAGAATTCCGGCCTTTTGAGGAGGATGTGCATGTTCAGACGTTTTTGGACAGTCGCGGCGATGGCCGTTCTGGCCGTCACCCCGGCGTTCGCCTTCGATGCGGACGCGATGAAGACAGCTCTCGAAGATCTTTCCCAGGGCATTGCCCAGTCTGCGTATACGATGAACGAGACGGATGCCGCGTCACGTGAGGCATACAACACGGTCGCCGCCCAGACCGAGCGCCGCGAGCAGGAACTGGGCCGCATGATCGGTGACATCGAGAGCGCCGGGGACCTCCAGGCGGCCCTCGAGGCGGCACAGGCGTTTTCGGCCGGCAAGGGCCAGCTCGAATCGCAGACATCCGCCGTTGCGATCAAGATGCTGAAAGAGCGCGCGGCATTCCTGAAAGTTGCCGATTTCCAGGCATCGGACGAACTCGTTCGCGCGGCGAATGACGTCGCATCGACCGAAACAAGCCGCGCAGCCTCTTCCGAGCTGCTGCTCAGCACCGTTCAGCGCGGTCTCGTGGTCATCCAGATGCCGATCGTCGAAGCGGTTCTCTCGGTCGACGACAACAAAGAAAACCGCCGCAACGAGCTGATCAAGGATATTTTCGACCGGCACGAGTGCAACGTGATGGCGTCCCATGTGGACGAGAGCGGCGACAAGCCGGTCACGAACTACTACGTCTCCGGCCGCAAGTATGTCATCGAAGCCCTGATGCGCAACTACAAGGGCGTCGCCGTGGCGAACGACCTGAAGGCGGTCATGGTGTTGACGACCGGCGGTTTCTGGGGCAAGCAGAGCATCGAAGTCACGGTCGAGCCGACCCGCGACGCCCCCGAGAAGGGTTCGCTGGCCTGGTATCAGGCGGTCATCGAGAAGAATCCCTACGGCTGGATGGCGGACAACCAGTACAGCCGCATCGCCCAGCTCGGCAAGGTCGAGACGGTGGGCGGCGAGCAGAAACTCCGTCTCAAGAACGCCAAGGCACAGATCTGGGTCGTTCCCACCGGCGGCACCCGGAGCGACGCCATTTATTACAACGAATCAGACTTCGGCGACCTGTACGTGAACGTCGGGCGCTGACGACCGGGAAAGAGAGGAAGAACAATGATGAATATCAAACGTTATACACTGAGCATCCTGGCCGCCGGTCTGCTGTTCGTCCCCACACATCTCTTCGCTGCCGACACCTCTGACATCGAAGCCCTCGAAAAACAGCTGATCCAGAAGGAAACCGAACTGCTCGAACCCGAGCTCAAGCTCGACAGACTGTATGTCGAGCGCAGCAAGCTCGACGGCTTTGGCGGCGTTTTCCAGGGCAGCAAGAAGAAAGCCCTCGAAAAGCAGATTGCCGAGACCTCCGACCAGGTCAAAGCGAAGTATTCCGAGATGAAAGACCTGCAGAAGCAGGTCCAGGAGATGGTCTTCAGCGTCGCCTCGACGCTCGAGAAGAAGGGCGAGTACCGCAAGGCCATCGAGTATTACCTCAAGATCGAGCGGCAGGACGACACGGTCCGCGGCCGCATCGCCGGCTGCTACAAGGCGCTGAAGGAGTACGAGCAGGCGATCCAGTGGCTACTCAGAATGGCCCGCTCCGATGAGAACTTCCTCGAAATCGCCGATTGCTACCGCCTCGACACCCGCATGAGAGACGCGATCGAGTGGCTGTTCAAGGTCGTCGAGCCGATCGACGGCAACGCGGCCGAGCTCACCGCCCTCGCCCAGCTCGAGTCCTGGAACTACCCCGGCAAGTCCACCGACTACCCCGACTTCAACCAGCGCCTCTCCGACGTCTACCTGTCGAGGGCCGTCATGTATGTCCAGTCCGACTTCAATGGCGCCAAGGCCGACTACGCCAAGGCCGTGACGCTCATCGCCGGGAACGGCGATCCGAAGGCCGCCAGCTACGGCATCGTGTCGCGGGCCCGCAGCCAGCATGGCGCGGCGCTCGAGATGCTGGAACAGCAGCGTGATGCCGCCGAGCGCAACTACGAGAGCAAGCTGCGCGATGCCCGGAGCGATTACGAGCGCGCCGAGCAGCAGTATCGCCAGGCCCAGTATGACGGCGAGCGCGAGTATGAGCGCCGCGTCGAGCACTCCCGCCGCGAAATGCACCGCGCCGAAGAGGAACTCCGTCATCTCCAGTCGCAGGCGTCGCCCTCGGCCCAGCTGATCGACCAGGCCCGCCGCAACGTCGAGGAAAGCCGGCGCCGGTATGACTATACGATGCGCAACCGGGCCCAGATCGTCGACGAGTATGCCGCCCCCTTCCGCCGCGAGATGGACCGTGCCATGGACCGGTATCACGATCTCATGAACCGCCGCACCCAGATCATCGAAGAGTATATCGCCCCCTATAAGCGCCAGGTCGAACTGTCACGCCAGCGCCTCGATGTGATCACCAATCTCCACCAGTCGACATACGGCTACTGACCCTACCGCGCGAACGGATCGCCCCGGCTGTCGGCCGGGGCGATTTTTTTCGAGCCGGAAACGGGTGCTGTACATCGTGCCGGCAATGTGGTACATCCTTCCATGAGATTTCCATGACCGAACGGAGCACAGCATCATGAACGGCTCAACAGACAGAGGTTCCGTCAGCGGCGTTCTGAGAGTGGTCCTGCTTCTGGCCGTCGCCTTTTTCTTCTGCCGGCAGGGGCCGGTCGGCATCGCATCTTCAGGAGTTTCCGATGCGGCGCCGAGGATCGGCATTCTCTCGATCAGGCCGCTGCCGCCTGACTCGGCGACGGATGGGGATAACCCACAGCTGCTCCGGCGGTATCGGGACGCGGTGTCGAGCTGGGGGGCCGTGATCATACCGCTCACGCCGTCTGATCCGGCTTCGGAGACGGCGGCCAGGCTTCGGCAGATCGACGGGCTGCTCATTCCGGGCGGCGACGACGTTGACCCGATGCTGTATGGAGAGCGGCCGCACCCGAAGCTCGAAAAGGTGAACCGGGTTTTCGACGAGTTCGAACTGGCGGCGCTCAAAGTGGCCGCGGAGCGCGAGATTCCGGTTCTGGGCATCTGCCGGGGGCACCAGATCATGAACGTGTTCCGGGGCGGCACCCTGTGGCAGGATATTCCGGCACAGGCGGCGTCGGGAAGCGACGTCCTGCACCGTCTGCGAAACGGCGCACAGTCGGCTCTCTGCACGCACACCATCCGGCTCGAGCCGGAAACCATCATCGCGGAACTGCTTTCGTCGCCCACCGTCGAAGTGAACTCGTATCACCACCAGGCGGTAAAAGAACAGGGCGACGGCCTTCGGGTCACGGCAAGCTCCGCCGACGGCATCGTCGAGGCGCTCGAGTCGACGTCCGGCCCCTTTTTCCTCGGCGTCCAGTTCCACCCCGAGAAAATGCTGCCGGAGCGAGCCGAATTCGGTCGGATCTTCGAAACGTTCGTCGACGCCGCACGCAGATACAGGGGCATCGAAGAAGGCCTCCGCTGACCGCCCTCCGGGCAACATCGCCTGCCTCCCGGACTCCTTTTTCCCGACGAACAGGCTCAGAAGAAGGTCTACATGCGTTGGCCCGCGACGGTTCATCGGTGGTATAGTGATTCCGGTCGCCGAGGTGCCGGTGCCGTGAATGACGCACCGGCGTTCCGGCCCGATGCGAATATATTTAATAGTATAATATCGGAGGACGGCATAGTATGGGAACGATCATCCTGGGCGTCAACTCGGCGTATCACGAGTCATCCGTCTGTCTTCTCCGTGACGGCGTCATCCTCGGGGCCGTCGAAGAGGAGCGGTTCAACCGGGTAAAGCATGCCAAGTGTTCGCGCGTCGACAACGCCGACGAGCTTCCCGACAAGGCGATCGAGTGGGCCCTGCGCCAAGCCGGCATCACTGCCGACCAGGTCGATCACGTCGCGTTCTCCTTCGATCCCGAAGCCCGGCTCGCGGCCAACCGCGACCTCGGCGAGAAGGGCGTTCCGCCCGGCGATTACGGCACGCCCGAAGGCGAAGTCATATTTCACGAGCATCTCCACAAGGCCGCCGCCGAGCTGAAGCGCCGCTTTCCGAAGGCCGAGTTTCACTTCCTTCCCCACCACCTCTGCCATGCCGGCAGCGCATTCTATACCTCTCGCCATGAAAAGGCCGCCGTTCTGACGATCGACGGGATCGGCGAGTTCACGACCGCCTGGCTCGGCATCGGCGAAGGGAACAGGCTGACCCCGCTCCTCGAGATTCCCTACCCGAACTCGCTCGGCTTCGTCTGGGAAAAGATTTCGGAACACCTCGGCTTCGATATCTACGGCGGCCCCGGCAAAGTCATGGGCTACGCCTGCATTTCCGACCCGATCGGAGAGGATTCGGGGGTCGATTACGCCGCCCAGTTCCGCAAGATCATCCGGCTGACCGACACCGGCTTCACGGTCGACAACTCGATCATGAAGTTCAGAACCCCGGATTTCAGCGGCATCGAGAAACTACTCGGGCCGCGCCGCACCTCGATCATCGACCGGTACGAGGAGGCCAGCATCGCGGCGGGCCTCCAGACCGTCACCGAAGAGGTGTTCGTCCATCTCGCGAAGCTGCTTCACCAGAAAACAGGCCTCGACGCGCTGTGCATGGCCGGCGGCGTCACGTTGAACTGCGTCGCGAACGCCCGGATCCTGCGGGAAACGCCGTTCAAGTTTTTGCATATTCAACCCGCCGCGAACGACGGCGGAACCGCGATCGGCGCCGCCTGCCACCTCTGGTGCCAGATTCTCGGAAACACGAAGCGCCCGCGCCTCGAGCACACCTATCTCGGGCCGGAATACACCGATGCCGAGATCAAGACCGCCATCGATGCGGCCGGACTGCACGGCGACAAGATCGACGATATCCCCGCCCGCGTCGCCCGGATGGTCTACGACGGCAAAGTGGTCGCCTGGTTCCAGGGCCGCCTCGAATTCGGCCCGCGCGCGCTGGGCAACCGCTCGATTCTCGCCGATCCGAGCCGCTTCGACATCCGCACGAAGCTGAACGCGAAAGTGAAGGAACGGGAAAGCTTCCGCCCCTTCGCTCCGAGCGTTCTCGCCGAGGATGTGGCGCGGCACCTGCGGGCACCCACCGACCTCGACGCAGCCGAATACATGCTGCTGGCCCTCCCCGTGAAGGAACCCCGCGACATCCAGCGGATCCCCGCCGTCGTCCAGGAAAACGGCATCACACGCGTCGCGACCTCCCGTGCGCATGTGGTGCGCCCCGAAGTGAACCCGATCTATGCGAGGCTTCTCCAGGAAATGAAGAGCCTCTCCGGCATCGGAATGATCCTGAACACGTCCTTCAACATCAGCGAACCGATCGTCTGCACGCCGTCGCACGCCATCGACTGCTTCAAACGGTCGAAGATGGACGCCATCGCCATCGGATCGTATCTGGTCAAACGGTGAGCCCCCTGTTCGATCCCCGGAAACCCGCCTGGATCGAGCGCGTTCCGGCCAGGGTTTCCGGTAAGCCGACCACCCGGCTGATCTTCATCTTCCGCGCGCCCGGCTGCGCCTACGCCCGGCGGCCGGAGGGCGGCTGCACGATGTGCGGGTTCGGGTCGATGACCTTCGGCGCCGAATCCTGGTCGCCGGCCGACCTGATTGCCCAGGTAGAGTCGGTGTTTGCCGCCCCGGGCGTGCTGGACGGCATCGGCGAAGTCGACCTGTACAACTCCGGTTCGTTCTTCGCCGATGGCGAGATGCCGCCCGACGTCAGGGCGCACGTTCTCGGCATACTCGGGAAGGCGCCGATCGCGCGGGTTCTTGTAGAATCGCGGCCGGAGTTCATCACCCCGGAGCGGATCGCCGACTCTCGGCGACTTCTTCCGAACGCCCTCCTGGAAGTTGGCATCGGGCTCGAGAGCTCGAACGACACCATCCGGGAAAAGTTCATCAACAAAGGGTTCGGCCTGCCGGAGTTCGAACGCGCGGCGGGCGTCCTCGCCTCGTGCGGCGCAGGCCTTCTCGTGAACGTGCTTCTCAAGCCCATCGGCATCTTCGCTGACGCGGCGGCCGTCGCCGACTCAGTAAATACAGGTCGTTATATATTCGACCTCGCGAAACGACTTGATCTGCCGGCACGCGTGGCGCTCCAGCCCACATTCATCGCGCCAGGCACGCCTCTCGAGCAGGAGTTCATCGCCGGACGCTACGGTCCTGTTTCGCTCTGGGCCGTCGTCGAGACGGTTCTCGCCCTCGCTCCGTTCGGAGAAACCGTCGTCGGACTGAGCGACGAGGGGCTCGAACCGAAACGCGTTCCAGGCGGCTGTGGCCGGTGCGATCAGGCGATCCGCGCCGCCCTGCGGGAATTCAACCGTTCCGGAGAAACAGCGACGTTGCGGGCCATTTCCTGCCCGTGCCGCCCCGGCGCCGGGATTCAGCCGAACACCTGAAATTCCTTCACGACGGTATGAATGGCGCCTCCGGAATCGAGCGTGCTCCGGACAAGTTCGAACCGGTCGACGCGCCAGCTCCGGTCGATCTTCAGAGGCCGACCGGCGGCCCGGTGCGAGCGTGGCCGGGCAATGGTCAGATGGGCCTTGAATGGTTTCGGATCCGCCCAGCGGGCGACCCCCGGCTTCAACGCGTCGGCCAACTGCATCAACTCGGGCGACTCCACGTGGATGAACCAGACGCGCGGATTTCTGTCGTTCGGAAACCCGCCCGCATCGCCAAGTTTGACGGAAAAGGGGGCAATGCCCGCTGTCACGCGCTCGCCGGCGGCGATGACGTCGTCGAGATCTTGTTCCGGCACCTCGCCCATGAATGCCAAGGTGATATGCAGCTGCGCCTCGGTCGACGGCCGCCAGTCGGGCCCCAGGGAGTCGGCCGCCTTGCGCAGTTCATATCGCACATCGTCCGGCACCGGAATCGAATAAAACAGCCTCATCGTTTTCGCCATGCATGCACCCTCTCTCGATCATTCTAGAGCTCTGTTCATATCACGGCGGCACCGTCGCTGAAACCTTGGATCAAGGTTTGCTGTCGTCGCGAAGAACCTGCAGAAAAAGGCCGAGGGCGCCGTTGGCGGTGCACTCCTTGACCTGACGGCGCTCACCCGGCCATCCGAGGCGCATGGAACGGGTCCCATCGGGGCCTGCGACGGCGACGAACGCGAGGCCGACCTCTTTCCCTTCCGTTTCTCCGGGGCCCGCCACGCCGGTCGTCGCGACGCTCCAGTCGGTGCCGTATCGCTGCCGAACCGCCTCGGCCATGGCGCGAACGGTTTCGTCCGCGACGCAGCCGTGCCGCTCGAGCAACTCCGCGGAAACGCCGTTCTGTTCTTTCGCGGCCCTGGTATACGCGACGATCGCGGTTTTCAGCCACCCGCTGGCCCCGGGCACGTCGGTCAGCATGTCGGCGACGAGGCCGCCGGTCACCGATTCGATGACGGAAAGGGTTCTCTTAGACGAGAGAAGCAGCGTTCCGATGGCTCCCGCAAGCGTTTCGTCGTCCCGGCCGTAGACGAACCTGCCGATACGACGCTCGACCTCGGCCAGCACGGGAGCGGCGATCGTTTTCGCCTCCCCGATGTCCGAGGCGCCCGCCGCGACCCGCACGTCGACCCCGTGCCGACGCGCGTAGGTTGCGACGCTGGGGTTCGCACGGGTGGTGAACCCGGCAAGCAGCTCGGCCACGTTTCCCTCGCCGATACCGATCGTATGCAAGGTCGTGTCCCAGAGGACCGCCGCCCCTCTCGGGAGCGCCGGCTTCACCTGCTCGTCCCACATCCGCTTCATCTCATGGGGCGGGCCGGGCATCGCAACGATCGTTTTGCCGTCCTTCTCGACCCACCAACCAGGAGCCGTACCGATCGGATTTTCCAGGGAACGAGCGCCGGGAATGAGCCACGCCTGTTTCCGGTTCACGGCGGGCATCGGGCGGTTGCGCGCCGCGAACAGCGCCTCGAGCCGACGTACGAGTTCCGGGTCTTCCCGGGGAACCGCGCCGCAGACGTCGGCGATCGCCTCGCGCGTCAGGTCGTCGTCGGTCGGACCGAGACCGCCGCTGACCACGACGAGATCCGCCCGGGCGAATGCCCGGCCGATCGTCTCGGCGAGTCTTCCGCGATTGTCTCCCACCGTCGTTTTATAGTAGACGTAATATCCGAGTCGCCGGAGTTCGCCCGCGATCCACGCCGCGTTCGTATCGACCAGCTCCCCCAGCAGGAGTTCCGTCCCTACGCTCACGATCTCGGCCGTCCGTTTGTTCATCGTATCACCATAATTATATAATTTTTATATATTCATCGCATGTTCGCCACTTCGGATATTTTCCGCAAGGGCGGGCCTGAGACTCGCTTTCACAACGCATTCACGAAGTTTGCATGAGCCGGATCAAAACGTGAGACCGTGGTGGCGAACGTCCTGGCCTTTCTGCATGAAGACCGCGATTTCGGCGAGGTTGGTCGCGTGGTCGGCGACGCGCTCGAGGCTGCGACCCATCGAGAGAAAATCGAGGAGGCTGTCGATATGGTCGGGCTCCGTTCGCAGACGATCCCTGATCTGCTCGAACAGGGCCTGGAATGCGTCATCGATCGCGTCGTCGGCGGTGAAGATCGACTCGGCGAGTTCCTCGGTCGGTTCGAACAGGGCCGTCAGACCGTCCTTGAACAGGCTCTGGACCATGACCCCCAGCTCGATGAGCGTCGGCGGGTCGACATGCCAGGGGCTTTTCCCGAGCGACATCGACCTGCGGCACATCGTGCACACCTCGTCGCCGACCCGTTCGAGGTCCGCGGCGGCCTTGATGGCACCGATCAGCGCCCGGAGGTCGCCCGCGGTCGGCTGGTAAAGCGCCATCACCTTCCAGGAGAGGTCATCAATCCGCATCTGCAGACGGTTCACCTCGACCTCTTCGTCGAATATGGCATCATATACATCAGAGTTACCGCTTCCGACGTTCTTCAGGCCGCGCTCGAGCATGCCGAGCACGCGGCGTCCCATCTCGTGCAGCATGCCGCGCAGCTCGGTCATTTCCATGTCCATGTGTCGTTTGATGATCACGCGAAATCCTCCACGGCCTGCGTACGACGCTCAGCCGAATTTTCCTGAAATATAATCTTCAGTACGTTTGTCGCTGGGCTGACGGAAGATCGTCGCAGTCGCGTCGAACTCGATCAGCTCACCGAGCAGCATGTAACCTGTCTGGTTCGAGATGCGGGCGGCCTGCTGCATCG
This sequence comes from Candidatus Ozemibacteraceae bacterium, assembly GCA_017998915.1. Taxonomy (GTDB): domain Bacteria; phylum Muiribacteriota; class Ozemobacteria; order Ozemobacterales; family Ozemobacteraceae; genus MWAR01. Next base: position 16,773 of record JAGOCE010000003.1, on the reverse strand, counting down.
AGTGCGTCACGATGATGATCGTGTATTCCCGCTTCAATTGCACGATCAGTTCTTCGACGTGCTGCGTCGCGACGGGGTCCAGCGAGGAGCAGGGCTCGTCCATCAGCAGGATCTTCGGCCGGATCACGACGGCGCGGGCGATGCAGAGCCGCTGCTGATAATCGGCCGACAGGCCGATGGCGGACGCGTCGAGCCGGTCTTTCAGTTCGTTCCAGAGACCGACGGCCGTCAGGCTCTGCTCGACCGCCGTCTCCAGTTCCGAACGGCCATGGATCCCGGCGAGACGCAGACCGAACGCCAGGTTTTCGAAAATCGACATCGGGAACGGATTGGGGTGCTGGAACACCATCCCGACATCGCGCCGCAATCCCGTCACGTCGCAGTTCGGCTCCGCCAGTTCGCGTTCGAGCACGCGAAGCGAGCCGGCGAGACGCGACCCCGGAACCTGATCGCACATCCGGTTGAACACCCGGAGGAGGGTCGATTTGCCGCAGCCGGACGGCCCGATAAGCGCCGTCACGCGCTTTTCTTCTATATCAAACGATACATTTTTCAGGGCATGGAATGTCCCATACCAGAAGTCGAGTCCGCGGGCCATGACGACGCCAGGCATCAGCCGAACCTCCCCGAGAGGTAGTCGTCGGTGCGCCTGTCGACCGGACTTCGGAAGAGGCGCGCCGTCGGGCCGATCTCGACGAGCCGCGACATGAGGAAGAAGGCGGTCACGTCGGCGACGCGGGCGGCCTGCTTGGTGTTGTTGGTCACGAGCACGCAGGTCGTGCGGGCTTTCAGCTCCGTCAGCGCCTGTTCGATCGCGGCGGTCGAGATCGGATCGAGCGCCGAGCAGGGCTCGTCGAGAAGAAGGAGCTTCGGCTTCAGGGCCAGCGAGCGCGCGATCGAGAGACGCTGTTTCTGCCCTCCCGAGAGCCGGTTCGCGTTCAGGAAGAGGCGATCCTTCACTTCGTCCCACAGGAAGGCCGCCCGCAGGGTTTCCTCGACGATGGCCTCGAGGTCGCCCTTCGCGGTGATGCCGGCGAGGCGAGGCCCGAACGTGACGTTCTCGGCGATCGACATGTCGAGGGCGCGGGGTTTGTCGAAGGCGAAGGCGACCTGGCGCCGCAAGCGGAACGGGTCGCAGGCGGGGCTGTAGACGTCGAAACCGTTCACCAGGATTCTGCCCGAGATCGTTCCGTCGTGCGCCACTTCCTGGAGCCGATTCACGAGCCTGAGGAAAGTCGATTTTCCCGAGCGGCCGGGTCCGATGATCGCGAGCACCGTTCCTGCCTCGACCTCGAGGGAGATGTCCGCCAGCGCAGGTTCCGCCGGTTTTCCGGGGGGCGGCGCGTAGGCGTAGGAAACCTGCTCGGCCTTCAGCATGATGGTCCGGTCGGTCGTCATGACGAGCTCCGCTTCGCGAGGAACCAAGCCGAGGCGACGTTCACGAGCAGGATGAGGCCGACCAGCACCAGGGCCGTCGTGTAGGCCATCTCCATCGAGATCCCCTCGCGGGCGAGAATGTAGAAATGAACGGCCATCGGCCGGCCGGGGTCGAGCAGGGAGGTCGGCATTTCCAGGGAGATGCCGGTCGTGAAGATGACGCAGGCCGTCTCGCCGAGGGCGCGGCCCAGGGCCAAAATGACGCCGGTCATGATACCCGGCCGCGCCTGGGGAAGCACGATGTGCCAGACGACCTGGGATTTCGTCGCTCCGAGCGAGTAGCCGACGTCGCGAAGCCCAGCCGGAACCGACTTGATCGCCTCTTCCGCGGTCCGGATGATCGTGGGCAGGACCATGCAGGCCAGCGTGAGAGCGCCGGCGAGCATCGACCAGCCCATGCCGAGCGTGATGACGAACAGGATGAACCCGAACAGGCCGAAGATGATCGACGGAATGCCCGCGAGGCACTCGGCCCCGAACCGAATAACCGTCGTCAGTTTCCCTTCGACCGTGTATTCCGTCAGGTAGATGGCCGTGCAGACACCGAGCGGAACGGCGATCGCAAGGGAAAGCCCGCCGAGCAGGACGGTCGACACGAGCACCGGCAGAATACCACCGGCCCGACCGAGGTCTTGGGGCTGCTGCAGGAAGAACCCCGCGGAAAGGCGCGGCCAGCCGTTCCAGAGAAGGTAGCCGACGATCCCCGCGAGAAGCAGGCCGACGGCCCCGGTCACGAGATAACTGAGACCGATGCCGGCCCGGTTCGCGAGCTCGTTGCGGCGGCGGACGCTCTGTTCCATCGTCTTCTTCCCCCGTCAGCGGCGCCGCACGATGAACGTGGCGAGAGAGTTCAGACAGAATATCATGACGAATAATACGACCCCGGTCGCGAACAGAGCTTTCTGATGCCCACCCGCCGCGTATGCCATTTCCAGCGCTATATTACTCGTGAGGGTGCGGCACGGATGGAGGGGCGAGGTCGGCACGACGACGGCGTTTCCGGCGACCATGATGACGGCCATCGTCTCGCCCATGGCGCGGCCCATACCGAGGATGACGGCCGTCACGAGGCCCGAGCGGGCCGCCGGAACGACGACGCGCGTGACGGTCTGCCACGGCGTGGCCCCCAGCGCGAGCGCGCCTTCCCGGTATGCCGCGGGAACGGCCCGGAGGGCGTCGTAGGCGATGCTCGTCACGGTCGGCAGGATCATCACGCTCAGCATGAGCGCGGCCGAGAGCACCGAAAACCCGCTTCCACCGAGCGTTTCGCGGACAAGGGGAACGATGACGGTCACGCCGATGAAGCCGTACACGACGGACGGAATGGCCGACAGCAGCTCGATCAGGGGTTTCATGACCATCCTGACGCGCGGCGCGGCGAACTCGGAGAGACAGATCGCCGACAGCAGGGAAAGCGGAACGCCGATTACCAGCGCGCCGAGAGTGACCTGGATCGTGCCGACGATCATGGGGAAGATGCCGAACAGGCCCTTCGTGGGCGCCCACCGGCCGCCGCCCAGAAATGCGGGCACCCCGACCCGTGCGATCTGCGGAACGCCCTCGCGGAAGACGAACAGGATGATCATCGCCAGAACGAGAATCGACGAGAAGGCCATGCACAGCAGGGCAAGCCTGATCCGCTCCTCGCGCCGGCGGAGGTCGTCGGCCGCCATCACGTTACCGTAAGACACCGACCAGGCCCTCCTTCTGCATGATCACCGCAGCTTCACTGCCCAGCGAAAATCTCGTCAAGTCCGCGGCATCACCGACCGGCGGCTGGATGCCGATCAGGTAGAACGGCCGCACGAGCCGGTATTTCCCTTCCCGCACCGATTCGAACGTGGGGGTCACTCCGTCGACGCTGACGGCACGAACGCTGTCGTTGAGCGCGCCGAGCGAAACGAAGCCGATGGCGTCGCGGTCATTGCAGACCACTTCTCGCACACCGCCCGACGAATCCTGCACGAGCGCATAGTCGTCGACCGGCGTCTCGTGCTTCCCGTCCTTCATGACAAGTTCTTCGAAAGCGCTGCGGGTGCCCGAGCCTTCCTCGCGAACCAGGATATGGACCGGCCTGTCGCGGCCGCCCACCACGTTCCAGGTATTGGCCTTCCCCGAGAAGAGGTCGCGCACCTGAGCCAACGTCAGGCTCGCGACAGTGTTTTCCGGGTGGACGATGATCGCGATCGCGTCGAGAGCGAGCATCTGCCGCCACAACTGCGCCTCGTTCGGATCGTTCTGCTTGAGTTCGCGCGAGGACATCCCCAGCGCCGCGGTCTTCGCCCTGACGGCCATGATGCCGGCGCTGCTGCCGCCGCCCTCGATATCGACGCGAAGGCCGGGCTTGATCTTCCGGAACGCTTCGGCGATCTTCTCCATCACCGGCTGCACCGATGTCGACCCCGCGACGATGAGCACCCTGCCCTTGCCCCTGCAGCCGGAAAGGCCGACAAGGCCGAGCAGTACAAGCACCACGATGCCAAGGCGCGCAAAGCGCCAGATCGGTCGTGAAGACCGACATCGACCGCCCGTCGCGTACATTCTCACGGGCGCATTTTTACCAGAACCGCGCCCCGATGGCAAGCCCAAATATCCCCTCGATCAAGATTTCCGTGCAACGTATCCGAACCGACAGATTCATATCCGTGGCACGGCATTTTTGCCGTATCTCCCCGCATATCGTCTGTGGAGGAGGAGAAATCCGCCCTTCCACGCAACAATGCGATCATACCCCGCCTCGATCTACGGTTGCGTTCCCGATGCAACGCCGGTTTTGCCGCCCCAGGCCGACCAGGTGAGATCGCCCCGCAGGATCGACCGAGCCTTTCTATATTTACTGATATTGATAGGCGTCGCGGTCAGGCCCAGCTCCTTCAGGGCATTGCGGACGATTTCGGAAACGCGAAGCTGATCTCTGAGAAACGCGGCCTCGATCGCCTCGAGCCGCCCGGCTTCGGCCGAATCGGTGGCAACGCGCATCTGTTCGTGCAGAGCCGCCTCGATATTCCGTTCGAACTCGAACTCGACCTCGGTATAGGTCGACGCCGGCCGGAACTCGTCACGCAGGCGCCGCTCGAGCCGCTGGGCATACGCCCCCGATTTTCGCGCCTCCCTGGAAACGTAGTAGACACGCAGGATATCCGGTGGATATACCTCGACGGTATCGAGCGTGAGCACCATCGCCTGGGTCGTGTTCGTCGTCGACCCGCCGCCGAGAATCGCGGTCGCGGCCCCCCACGGGTTGTTCAGGTTGAGATGGATCCGGCGCCGGGTCATCACCTCGATCACGGTCGGCGCCAGGTGGAGCTTTTCCCGGTGGGGTTCAACCTCGCGGATAAACCTCGCGTATTCCTGTGCCGAGGTCGCGAAAAAATTTCTATAGTGTCCGGTTATAGCCGATGGTACATATTCATGAAACGGCCAGGGCGGCGGCGGCGATGACTTGTCGCGCTTGAACGGCAGGGATTCGTTCCGATACTCGAACCGGGTTTCCCTGGCGGTATAAAAGCCGTCCTTCTGCTCGTCGCGCGAGCTCTTCACCTGGTATTCGCACCGGTGCGGGTAGTCGTCGGCCCGCTCGCTCCCGAGCATGTACCGGATGAACGAGCCCCGGGAGTGCCAGCGGTACCGGATGCGATGCGCGATGTTCCAGCGCTCGTTGATGCCGTCCTGGGTATCGACGTAGATGTCGACGAAACAGAACGTGCCGAGGCCGATCGGGCAGACCGAGAACGAGGCGTTGACGTATTTCGGCACTTCCCATTGAAACTCGTTCTGAAGTTCCCGCTCTACGGCCCGATGCATGGCGCCGAGAAGATACTCGTCCTTCTTCAGGAGATCCGCGGGCCCCTCGATGAGGTATTTGTATTCCATTTCGAGCCGGGGCGGAGTCCCGTCGGCTTTGGCGGCAATGGCTTCCGAGATGTCGAGCACGCCTCCGAACTCGGGGCAGATATCGCGCGACGTCTTGAGCCCGTTCATTCGCCATGCTAGGATGAGAAAAACGACGGGAATGACCCACATGAACCGATTGACGGTGCTGTTTTCCATGACGGGCCCCCTTCATGCGCCCCTTCCGGGACGAGCGATCGGCAGAACGCTGCTGATGCTCCTGTTCACCTGCTTCTCACCGTTCATTCTTGCACAAACCCCCGATCGCGCGCAACTTGGGAACGATCTCGCCCGCTTTCAGGAACTCTACCGGCTGAACCCCGACGATCCCGCGGTCAACCACGATCTCGGCCTTGCGCTGGAACTGAGCGGCCGGCCGACCCAGGCGATCCGGCAGTATCACCGCGCCCTGTCACGACAGCCAGACGATGCCTCGCTCCTCGTTTCCCTCGGTCGCTGCAATCGGCAGACCGGCGACATGGAGCACGCGATACGTCTTCTGGAAAAGGCGATCCAGCTCGCTCCCGGCGATATCGACGCCTGGTATGAACTGGCAATGACCCGCGCGGATCTCGGTCTTCTGTCGGAGGCCGGGAAAGCGCTTCAGCAGGTTCTTGCGCTCCACCCTTCCGGCCCGCGGGAAGGATATATACGCCTGTATATAGCCACGCTTGCCCTTTCGAGTGGCGACCGAGAAACGGCGCTCCGCGAGCAGAAAGCCTTGTCGGCCTGCGATCCCGAGAGGGCGGAAACACTCGCCGCCCTTCTCGCCATGGGGGAATGAGGCGTTCGGCTTCTCATCTCAGAAACGGAGCCCTTCCGCAAGCGGTATCGCCGCATGAACATCGCGAATTCTGGTATCAAGCAGATCCCGGGCAAGAAGGAACTTGGAACAACTGGTTTCCAGAATGCCGTGTGATGCCAGGATCTGCAGGATCGTCCGCGGCAGGGCAAGAGGCGCTTTTCCTTCGAAAATGCACACCGGGCTGAAAGGGCAACGCCCGCATCCCGCATCTTCAGGGGGCCAGCAGGGCGGATGAGCGGCGACCTGCCGGTCGAACGTCAGACGCAGGCCGGGCAAGCCCGGAAGCTGAAACGCCGACCGCCGATATGTCACCAGAACGGCAGGCCGCAGAACCGGTCGAGACGCCCAGGCCGCAGCCAGTCCGGGCGGAACGAGCCGATCTCCATCCCCATCCAGCAGGGCAACCACCGCCGCGCCGCCCAGCCCGTCACGAGCAATGCCGTCAGCATCCTCTGGCCGCAAAAGCTGGCGACGCTTGCCGATCCGGTTTCCCTGACGGCTCTTCAGTTCGAGGTGAAAACCTGCCCAGCCCACAGCCGTGTCGGAACGGTAAGCGCGAAGCCGTATCTTATACCGGTCGAACTCCCCCTCCCGCTTGTCCGCCGCGCACTGGCCGGACCAGGTATCGAAATACAGGGAGGCGACCTCGTATCCCGATGCTCCGGAATGCCTGTCGGGAACGGCAGCGCGGGTCAGCCGCGCCTGAATTTCCCCCGCCGTTCCCGGCGGAAGCAGGAACTTTCGTTCTTCGTATCGTCCCCAGTCGCTCGCCAACGTCTTTTCTCCTTACCAGTCCAGCGTCCCGGGTGACACGGCCCACGGGTGAAGGCTCCCGGCGTGCGTGTAGAGGGGCGGCATCGTCGTCTCCGACGCAGTCAGAACGGGAACAGGCGTCCCCGTCACGGAATTTCTTGCGCCGGATTTCAGGGCCGCCACCACCTCGGCAGCCCGGTCCGCCCGAATGCCGATGAGATAGGTCTGTGAGGCAGGTGCCAGCAGATACGGAAGAAGCCGCGTCTCGCCGCGGAGCCATTTCCTGCCCACAGCCGGCTCTTCGCGCATCGCCGGGTACAGGCGAAGCCGTGCCGAACACGGGGCATCGTCCTGGTCGATGCGGCCATCGCGGTTCCTGTCGAGCCGTATCGACCCGGCCAGCTCCCCCGGCTCCCACTCGACGGGAGCATGGCCCCACACCGCGACGGGCATGCAAAGCCAGTCACCGGAAACCGGCTCCGCGGGCGCGATCGTCACGGTAAGCGATGCGAGCATGCCGCCGAGATAGGCTTCGCGATGCCGCATCCAGTCACCGATGCGCGCCGCCTCCGATGCAGCGACTCTCGCCGAAATCGGGACCCGCATCGGAACGCCCAGCCCAGGCACGGTGACGACGGCCCCGCGGTGCCGTTCCGCCGCGATCTCAGGCCCGACCAGTGCGTGAAGCCCGATGGCGAGCGAGGCGACGGCTTCGGCGCGCAGTTCGCCGCGAAGCAGCTTCCAGAGAGCCATGTTGCGCCTCGCGACGAAGTAGGGGTTCCGAAACGCGGCATTCATGAACGGAAAGAGGAACTCGTACGGCCACAGTTCGATGTCCTCCGGCTGGGTTTCGAGGCCGAACCGGGTGACGGCTCCGAACCCGCCGCAGTCGGCGAACACCGGCCAGAATTTCACGCCCTCGGTGTTGTCGAAGACCCAATGCTGGTTGTGGACGTCGTCGCTCTGAAGGCTCCCAACGGCCGTGACCATCGCCGACCAGGAGGCCGTCCGCACCAGGTCGAGATATTCCGACAACCCGGCGGACCGCTCGACATTCAGGGGCGGCCGGACGAGCGCAAGCAGCTTCGCGAACATCGGCCGGCAGAGGTCGCGAACGGTCATCGCACCGCCGTGGACATCCCAGAGATCGGGATCCATCCACAGATCCGACGTGCGGCGGTTCCCCTCGCCGACCGGTAGCTCCGACATGCCGAGATTCGCCAGCAGCGTTCCGTCGAGCCTGTCGGTCAGATGATACATGCCGAGAAAGCGATCGTTCACCCAGACGCGGGCCCAGCGCGTGACCGAAGCCGCCACGCCGGCCCGCACCGCCAGGTGATCCGCGACCAGGCTCGTCACCATCGCGGGATCTTCGGGATTGATCAGATCGAGAACCCGGCGCCCTTCGAACGCCAGGCCGAAGGGCATCCGCACGCGCAGCGACGGTTTGTCGGGCCGCCAGTGCCAGGCGTGGCCGCCACGCACGCGAAGAGACACCTTCAGGGGTTTGATTCGCCCGGGGCATACGAGCCGGGCATCCTGAAACGCCGTCAGAGAGAGCGGGGGGTGACTGAAGAAAAAGTCCCAGTCTGCCTCGGCGATGGACAGCCTGATGTCGCGAACGCGAAAGAGATCCTGGCGGTCTGCGGCCAGCGAGGGGTCGGGGCGCCCGCCCGAGACGGCGGAAGGCTGCCCCATGCGCAGGCTTCTCCCTGCTTCGTCTCCCATCGCGAGGAACGCGGCGATGAGCGCGAACGCGACAACCCAGAGCAGCGTTTGCGTGCCGCCCCGTCTTCCGCCGCGAATCCCCTGCCGGCGCGACTCCATACCGTTCAGCCCGGATCGCCGATCAGTCCAGCAGGACGCTGACCTGGACGGTCGGATGGACAGACGTCACGTTTTTCACGAGTTCATCGAGAGCGAGGGAATCGTCCACCGATAGCTCGATGACCGTTTCGGCGAGTTTTCCGTCTCCAGCCGCCTCCTTGCCGAGCAGCTTGATCTCGCCCGCTTTCTGGCGGATGAGAGGGAGAATCTGGGCAGCCACGTCGAGATCGACGGGATGCCGCAATCTCAATAGGCAGAACCGGCGCCCCGACTCGACGAGCGGGAACTTCACCAGGAACAGGTGGAACAGGCACATCAGCGCCGTGGCCCCGATGGCGATCCGGAAATACCCGCTTCCCGACGTCATGCCGATGGCGATCGACATGAACAGCGAGGCGAGATCACGCGTATCCTTCACGGCGGTGCGGAAGCGAATCAGGCTCAACGCCCCGATAGCCCCGAACGCCCGGGCGAGGCTGTTCCCGATCACGGCCATGATCAGGCTCACGGTCACCCCCAGCAAGACCATGGTTCGCGGCACATGCCTCGTCTGGGTTCCAGCGGGCGCCGTCGCCGCGCAGACCCGCGCGAGAATGAGACAGAGAGCGAACGCCAGGCACATTCCCATCAGCACGTCAGGCCCCGAAAGGTCCAGCAACCGCATCGGCGCGGTGCCGGTCAGCATGTCACCCATAGAGATCTCCTTTTCATCAGGACGAGCCTTTGTATTCGATTATATTTATACTATTTTATATTTCATTCACGATGTCGGTCCGTGCATCTTCACTTCAGCCAGAGACAGGATAGAACACCACGTCGTGCGAGACAAGGCGCCCCTGTTCGTACGTGAATCGGGCGGAGAAAAATTCGGGCCGGTCGAGCCAGGAAAGAAAAATTTCATCGCCCTCCCAGAGGTTGAGTGCGGGCAGGTTCGCGTCGTCGACCCAGACCAGTTCGCCCTCGGGACACTCCTTGAACGGCTCGCCGTGGGCATGTGCAATATACAGGAAGACATACCAGTCCTCGTTTTTTGCGAATTTCGGAAACGTGATGACCCCTTTCAACTGGAGGGAATGGACTTCGAGGCCGCTCTCCTCGCGGATTTCGCGGGTCGCACAGTCTTCGGGGGTTTCTCCCTGATCGAACTTGCCGCCAAGTCCATTCCATTTTCCGTAATGCGTGTCGTCGGGCCGTTTGTTTCGGTGAAGCATCAGGGTCTGCCCATCCCGGCGAACATAGCAGAGGGTGGCGAGTTTCATCTGCGTTTTCCTTTCTATAAAAAAAACAAGAATCCAACGATGACGGAATATGCCATCATCGCTCTGCCAAGGCCAGGCGAATGCCCAGGGCGCCGAGAACCCCAGCCGTCAGCAGGGAAAAGAGGCGCGACAGCCTCGGGTTTTCGAGAACGTATCCGCCGATCGCCCCTGAGAACCAGCCAATCAGGCCGAAAATGACGACGGCCTGCGCGGCGAAGACGGCCCCCAGAAAGACCATCGTAAGCGCAGGGTGCGGATCGCCTTTCTGGACGAACTGCGGCAGAAACGCCAGGAAGAAGATCGCCACCTTCGGATTCAGTACATTCATGACGAAGCCGCGCCGGAACATGGCGAGCATGTTCGCCGGCCCGGAAGCGGCCTTTCCGGCATCTCCAGGTCTCTCGATCAGCGCCGTGATCGCCATATACAGCAGATACGCCGCCCCCGCGTATTTCATGACGGCAAATGCAACCGCCGACGCATACATGACCGCTGAAATGCCGAGGGCCGCCGCAAGAGTGTGAACGCTGTTTCCGCAGCACATCCCCATGGCCGTCACGACAGCTGCTTTTTTGCCCCGGGTCAGCCCCTGCGTGATCACAAACAGGTTATCCGGCCCCGGCGCGATCGTCAGCAGGACCGAAACGCCCAGAAAAGCAAGAAATCCCGTCCCATCCATCACCTGGTGCCTCCGGTGACAACGAACATTAAAGAAAAGAGCCGCGGCAGTATACGCCGCGGCTCATGCCTGTTCAAATGTCAGTCTTCGATGTCGGGTTTTCCGAAGTCGATGATGGAGATGCGCTTCTTCGAGAATTCGCGTTCGAGTTCGGGGTCTTCGGGGCCCTTGCCGCTTTCGAAGGCGGGCGGTGCCGGCACGGTCTCGCGCAGTTCAGGCGGAATCTGGCCATATAACCTTTGCAGGTAGACGCCGGGCATGTGGGCAGAGACCTTCGCGCGGCCCTTGAAGGGCTTGTCGCCGACGACGGCGGTTCCGTCGGCATACAGGTTGTTCGGCTTCGAGACGTGGCGGTATTTCATCCAGGCGAACGGCACCATCGTCACGATGTCGCTGTCGTTCACCCACCGCTGGAACTTCGGGAACCTCGCCGCGAAGGCGTCTGCGAACTCCTCGTTGCCGACGCGCGGTCCGGCGTAGCTGGTGGCGCCGTGGACGGGGATGCCATCCTTCATGAGCCTGAACGCGGCGATCGGCACGAGGCCGGCGCCGAGGCTGTGGCCCGTGATCCAGAGGCGCTTGGCGCCGCCGGCGAGATGCTTTTCACACAGCTTCTTCAGTTCGGGATACACGACGTCGACGGCATTGAAAAACCCGCGATGCACCTTCACGCCGCCGCCCCATTCCCTGACCCGGTGCTTGAAGAAGTTGAAGTCGGTCAGCAGCCAGTCATAGACGAACTTCACAGGCTTGAACGAGGCGCCGGAACTGGCCTCGGAGCCGCGGAACACGACCATCACGACCGACGCGTTCGACATGACGACGACCTGCGTATCGGCGCTTCTTCGACGGACGTTGATGTAATCGAACTCGGTCATGCCCCAGGGCTTGAAGAGTTCGGTGTACTTCTTTTTGAACTCCTCGAAATTCGCGGTATTGATGCGATTCTCGTAGTTGTAATAACACGCAAGCATCATCAGATAGGCATTCACGGGATCATGCCCCTCGGCTGCCGGCTGAAAAGCCTTTGAAAAGGCATTCTCTCCGGTGGTGGCAACCGCCGGGGAAACAAGCATCACGATCAGGGCGATAGCGTAAAACGATGTTCTGATGCGACGAAGGGCAAAATGGTTCATGAGCGAACCTCCATTTGCCCATTATACCACACCAGTCCGGGGGCCCGGGGCTCAGGCTCTGGCGGCGAGGGCGGTGCGGGCGAGGCGGCCGATGTACGCCATCGAGGCGAGTGTCGCCAACCAACCGAGGGAGTAGACGGCTATTTCGGCCGGAGAAAGAGCCTGTGCGGTTTCCCCGAGAGAGGTCAGTCGCGGGGAGATCGATCCGAGATATGCGTGAACGGCCGTGATCGGGATCCGGCCGATCCAGGTCGCCAGGATGAAGTGCCCCAGGCCGATGCCGCTCATGCCGATCGTATAGTTCACGAGATTGTATGGAAGGACCGAGGCGAGCCGCAGGAGGAGAACCACCCGCCAGCCGTCGCGCGTCACGGCGAGGTCGACCGCCCGGAACCGCTCGTCCGCTTCCGCTCTTCGAGCCAGCCAGTCACGGGCGAGGTACCGCGCCGTCAGGAAAGCTGCGGCCGCGCCGAGCGTCGAAGCGAGAAGGGCGATGGTAAACCCCGTCGGGAACCCATACAGGAAGCCAGCGCCGAGTGTCAGGGGGAAGCAAGGCTGGAGAAGAACGCTTCCGATGATGTACAGCGCCGTGTAATACACGATTCCTGCGCTGCCCGAGCCGGCGAAAAGATTCTGGGCACGTTCGAGCGTTTCCCTGGTCGGCAGTCCGAGGAAGATAAGCAGGGCAAGCGCAACGATGGCCGAGGCCATGACGTATTTCGCATACGCCCTGCCCAGGCTTCCGGTATGGGGTTCGGGCTGCCTCATCGGATTCCCCACCGGAACATATTCTTGATGGCAACATCTTCTGGTAACGTCAACGATTGATTCCTGAGCAATAGCCAATTTCGCATTTTCGTTCATGCCTGTCGAAGCACGATGGGCTCTCGCCCTTCGACAAGCTCAGGGCGAACGGTGAGGCATTTTTTTGCGGATTCAGTATACAGCATCCGACACTCCTCCGTCGTCGGGCAGTCCGGGAATTTTCTTTGCACTTTTTCTTTGTCTGAAGCGGGTTTGCGGGATGTTTGCCTCATGCCCACGGCGATTTCTCTTGCGTACCCTTTTGTTGCGTGGTATGATGAAGGAACTTCCGAGGGGCGTCCCCGACTCCGATGCGGTTTTGTTGCGGTACAGGTCTTGGGCCGGCACGGACAAGAACCAAGTTGTGGGTAAGCGGGAATGTAGTTCTAGGCTTCGGAGAAAATACTAGGAGGTCTCCAAATAATGGAGCGCGGTACTGTTAAGTGGTTCAACAACGATAAGGGTTACGGTTTCATTCAGCGCGAGAACGGCGAAAAGGATGCTTTCGTGCATCATCGCTCGATCCAGGGCTCCGGTTACAAGTCCCTCAACGAAGGCCAGCAGGTCGAGTTCGAGGTCGAGGCCGGCCCCAAGGGTCCCCAGGCGATCAACGTTCGCAAGCTGTCCTAATAGATTGCTGAACACCCACCGGGGCGTCCGAAAGGACGCCCCGGTTGCTTTTCCCGGTATTTCTTCCCGCTCGTCAGGGGCTGACAAGCCAAGCGGTGATGGTGATGCCGGTCATGAGAAGGATCAAAAAAAGCAGGGCTTCCCGCCAGTCCCGGCCGAAGGAGTTCGGCGAGGTGCGGCCGGCCGAGCGGCGCCATTTTTCGAGCCAGGCGCGGTCCTCGTCGCCCAGGTCGTCGATGCCGGACTGGAATTCCCAATGGTGAAGCAGTTCGTGGGAAACGGTTTTCGATATCTCGCGAATGATCTTCCGGTCGTCGGCACCCCGAAACACCCGCCTGAACGAGCCGTAGTAGATCACCACCGCCGGGCCGCCGGCCAGGTGGTAATGCGGATAGTAATGGCCGAGCACATACAGTCCAGTCAGGCTCCCCGACTCGCGGAAAGCCTTCCGCTCGACAAAAACCCCGCACAACCCCCGCAAAAACCGAGTCGGCATCTTGTCAACCTCATTCCGCACAATCCGCTGGAACAGGTCGTAATCCATCATCGGCTGCGAAGCAGCCGGACGCCGTAACCGGCCGAGTGACATGTGCCGAGGCTCCGTCAATCCTGCTGAACGATGGGCGGGGCGGCGACGGCCGAGGCTTCGGGCCTGATTTCGCCGGCTCTCCAGGCATTCAGGAAACCTTCGACGACGGCGGGGTCGTAGTGGGTTCCGGAGCAGCGCTTGATCTCGGCGACGGCGGTTTCGGCGGGCCTTCCCCGGCGGTCGGGATGATAGGGACGGCTGGAGGTGATCGCGTCGAAGGTGTCGGCGACCGCGATGATACGACCGGCAAGCGAGATGGAATCGCCCTTCCGGCCGTCGGGATAGCCGCTTCCGTCGAAACGCTCGTGGTGGTCGATCATACCGGGAATGAACTTCGACAGTTTTCGAATGTGCTGCATGATCTCGGCACCGATGACCGGGTGCTTCTTGATCTCGGCGTATTCGTCACTCGTGAGCCGGTCGGGTTTGCGCAAAACAGCCTCGGAAACACCCAGTTTCCCGATGTCGTGCAGAAGCGCCGAGATCCTGATCGTTTCGAGATTCTCTTCGGAAATGCCGAGCCGTGCGGCGGTCGCGACCGAGAAATCGGTGACGCGTCGCGAATGGCCGTGTGTGTAGGGGTCCTTGGCATCGATCGCGGCGGCCAGCGCCTCGACCGTGTTGAGGAACAGCTCGCGGGTCTCGCGGTACAGCTTCGCGTTTTCCCAGACGGCGCCCATCTGCTGGGCGATCGTCGTGAGAAGTTTTTCGTCTTTCGAACTGAACTCGCCGCCATCGAGCCTGCTCGAAACCGCGATGACGCCCAGCCAGCCGGTCTTCGCCGGCAGGGGCACCAGCAGCATGCTCTCGTCGGGAATCAGACCGGGCTCGTAATCGGGGTGTTTCGCGGGCTCGTTCACGATCAGCGGCCGGCCCGACGCGATCACCTTCCAGGCGAGGCCGCGCCCGCGCCCGAACCGCCGGAAGCCGATGTCGCCCTTCGCGACGCCCAACCCTGCCGAGAGCACGAGGCTTTCGCCGTCATCGCTCAGCATGAGCACCGACGCCCGCCTCACTTCGAGGGTCGCAGCGATTTCCGCCACGGCGCGCTTCTGCAGTTCGTCGAGATTCAGGGTTCCCGTGAACGACTCGCTCAGCCTGTAGAGCAAGGTCAGCTCTTCGTACATCTGCGACAGCTCGCGGGCAAGATCGGCGTTCTCGTATTCTGCGGCAATGAGCTGTTCCAGCGACGTTTTCAGGCAGGGAACGGCCATCTGCCAGTCCGCCGGGAGCCAGATCTCGAGCTGCACGTCGTCGGGGAGCCGGATATGCATGTCGGGCGGCATGCCGGCGCGGCGGGTGGACGTCTTGTCGAACAGCGCCCACGCTCCGCCGCCTTGCTCGATATGCCGAAGCACGGCGCGCACACGATCGGCTTCCACCAGCCTCTGCGACAGGGAAACGGTCATCAGGCCTTTTCCTCAGGCGGTCTTCGCGGCTTCGAGCTGGGCCTGGACCGTCGCCAGAAGCTCCCGCGGGCTGAACGGCTTGGTGATATATTCGGATGCGCCGGCCTCGAAACCCATGTGCCGGTCGATCTCCTGCCCCCGCGCCGTCAGCAGCAGGATCGGAACGCCTTTGAACTCCGCTTCGGCGCGCAGCGTTCGGCAGACATCGAAGCCGTTCATCTTCGGCATCATCACGTCGAGCAAGACGAGCGCGGGTTTCTCGCGGCGGGCCGTTTCCAGCGCCTCTTCCCCGTTCGCTGCCGTCACGACCGCAAAACCGGCATTCGCGAGCTTGTCCTTGACGACCCGCAGAATATGCGGCTCGTCGTCAGCAACGAGGATCTTTTTCTGTTCCATGGTTCCCTCCTGCCGCGCGTTCGAGAATCTCGCGCACCGTGCGACTCAGATCTGCGCCGCTGTAAGGTTTGGCCAGTACGGCATCGAGTCCCTGCTGTTTCAGCCGCTCGTCTTCCGTCAGGACCGTCAGCAGCATCACCGGAACGCTTCGTGTCGTCTCATCAGCCTTCAGACGCTTCACGACCTCGAAGCCATCCATGTCGGGCATCAGCACGTCGAGAATGATCAGGTCGGGCCGGCGGTTTCGGAGATACTCGAAGGCGGCCGGCCCCGACAGGACTGTATCGACCGCAAGGCCGTCCCGGGTGAGCCGGTCTCTCACAGCCCGCGCGATATTCGCCTCATCTTCGATCACGAGGATATGTGCCATGCCTCAACAATACCATAAAGCCGTATTCTTTCGACACGAGTTCGTCTCCCACCGAACGGCACGGAGAAAACATTGTAAGACCGAAAAGGGACCTGATAGAATCAAAGCATGGCGCCCAATCCGTTTCTGATCGATTATCGGCCGCACACGCGCTGGGCTGCCGCCGGCCTCGTCTTTTTCGCATACGGCATGTTCCGCCTGCTGTCGGCCGGATACGACGGCGCATGGAATGGCCTCAACTGGATCGGAGTCGGATCGGCACTCGTCACCACCGAACGGTTTCTCGAGTTTCTTCACGGCCCCGACTGGCAGGACAAGCTGTCGCTCCGGGAAAAGGCCGGCTGGCTGCTGTATCTGACCGGCGGCATCGGCATGCTCCTGAGCTGGTGCGCGACCCCGCTGCCGCTGGTTTTCCTGGGGTGGCTCTGCTCGGGTGTCGAACCGCTAAAGATCATCTGGAAGATGATCGCCGCGAAATTCACCGACATCAATCCCGACCGGTGGGTCGACTGGTTCGGCAACCTCAAGATCATCATCGGAACGCTGTTCATCCTCGTCGCCGCGGCCGGACCTTTCATCGGTCTCATCGTGAACTTCCATGCAGGGTATTCGGACGGCCAGGGAACGATCTCCGTCGGCGCAGGAAAAGGGCTGCCTGGGATTGCCGCACTGAGCGTCGTTCCGATGATGATCGGCGTCTGCTTCATCATCCTCGGCATTGGCATCCGGCGCAGGGCGATATGGGCGGGCGCGCTCGGTCTCGGTTTCACGTTTTTCTTGTTCATTCA
>JAGOCE010000179.1 GCA_017998915.1 Candidatus Ozemibacteraceae bacterium | reverse complement strand
CCCCGCCAGCGCCCAGAACCACGGCTTCATGCGGGCGATCTCGACCGCCCGGGGGCTGGTTGCGAAATCGGTTCCCGCATTGATGACCGCCGCCGGTTCCGCCGCCGCGATCTTCTCGACGATTGCCTCGAAATCCTCGGCGAATGCCTCATCCTGCAGATGCGCGTGTGTGTCGATCAGTCCGTTCATAAGAATAAATAGTAAACACAAAAAGTCGCAGATATTATATGCATGTCAATATGTTCGCCGATATCTGCGTGAACAACTAATTCCGCATGGTTCTGCAACCCAAGAAAATGGATGACTACTTCACGCGGCACCCGACCTGGGCGGTCTTCTCGGGCTGAACGAGCGCCAGTCCCCCGTCGGCGGTCTGCGCGGCGAGGATCATGCCGTGCGAGACGATGCCGCGGATCTTGGCCGGTTTCAGGTTCTTCACCATCACGACCTGCTTTCCGATCAGCTCCTCGGGCTTGTAGAAGAGGGCGATGCCCGCGACGAGCTGGCGGGTCTCGGTGCCGAGGTCGACCGTCAGTTTCAGCAGTTTGTCGGCGTTTTCGACCTTTTCGGCCGTCACGACCTTCGCCACGGCCAGTTCGGTCTTCATGAACTCATCATACTCGACGAGCCCGTCGGCTGCGGCGGCCGGGGCGGAAGGGGCCTTCACGGCATCGACGGCCTTTTCGGCCTTCGCAGGCTTCTCGGATTTGGGCGCCTTTTCCCCTTTCTTGAGGGCCTCGATGCGGGCCGTCTCGATGCGTGGGAACTGGGGGGCTGGCTCGTTGCACCGCGTGCCGTCAGGCAGTTGGCCCCACTCGACGAGGTGGAGCGGGGTACATTGGCTTCCGAGACCGAGCTGGTCGAGGAAATTCGGAGCGAGGTGCGGCATGAAGGGCTGGACAAGATGCGTCACGAGACGGACGCCTTCGCCAACCGTGTAGAACACCTCGTCGAGAGCCGCCGTGTTGCCGGCCTTCGCCAGCGCCCAGGGCGCCGTCTCGTCGACGTATTTGTTCAGCCGGCGAATGAGGTCCCAGGTGCGTTCAAGCGCCTGGTGGAACAGCAGATTGTCCATCGCAGTGTGATACTCGGGAATGACAGCTTTCGCAAGGGCGATCACCTCGTGCGTCTGGGGAAGTTTCGGCTCGGCCTTGTGGAAGATGCCTTCGCGGTTCTTGCGCATCATCGGGAGCATGCGGTTGCAGAGGTTGCCGTAATCATTCGCGAGATCGGCATTGTAGCGTGTGATGAACGAGTCTTCGGTGAACTGCGCGTCGGCGCCGAACGTCATTTCCCGGAACAGGTAGTAGCGGAACGGGTCGAGGCCATACTTGTCGACGAGATCGAGCGGGCTGAGAACGTTTCCGACCGACTTCGACATCTTGCCGCCCGCCGAGATCCACCAGCCGTGCGCGAAGATCATCTGCGGCAGGGGCAGGTCGAGCGCCATCAACATGGTCGACCAGTAAACCGCGTGGGTCGTGAGAATGTCTTTTCCGACGAGATGTACGCTGGCAGGCCAGAATTTCTTGAACGTATCGGGGCGTTCGGGGTAGCCGATCGCGGTGATGTAGTTGAGCAGCGCATCGAACCAGACGTAGGTGACGTAGTCGGGATCGAACGGCAGCTCGATGCCCCACGCCAGCCGCTTCTTCGGCCGCGAGATACACAAATCGCCGAGCGGCTGGGCGAGGAAGCCGAGCACCTCGTTGCGCCTGTTCTCGGGGCGGATGTAGCCAGGGTTCGCCTGGATGTAGTCGATGAGCGCCTTCTGGTATTTCGACATGCGGAAGAAGTAGTTCTTTTCGGTGATCTGGTCGACCGGCCGTTTGCAGTCGGGGCACACCTTCTCGGGGACTTCCTTTTCGGTCCAGAAGCGCTCGCAGGGGGTGCAATACCAGCCCTGATACTGGTCCTCGTAGATCTCACCGCGCTCCTTCAGAAGGGAAAGTGCGTTCTGGACGCCTTTCTTATGCCTGTTCTCGGTGGTGCGGATGAAGTCGTCGTTCGTGATGTCGAGGCGCTTCCAGAGAGTTTTGAACTTCTCAACGAGGCCGTCGGTATGCTGGAGCGGGGTGATCCCTTTTGCTTTCGCCGCCTGCTCGACCTTCTGACCGTGTTCGTCAGAACCCGTCAGAAAGTGCGTTTCACGTCCCATGAGCCGGTGATACCGGCTCGCGGTGTCGGCCGCGAGCGTGGTGAACGCGTGCCCGATGTGTAGCTCGGCATTGGCGTAATAAATAGGTGTTGTGATATAAAAGGGGCGCTCAGGATGCATCGGTTCACCTCGATGAGTATTGTATAAATATAATTATATAGAATGCCGTCGAACAGACGACGGCGTCATGCACTGGTTGCCGCGGCGGCTTTCGAGACCGCGGGCGGGTGGATGACC
Source organism: Candidatus Ozemibacteraceae bacterium (assembly GCA_017998915.1). Lineage (GTDB taxonomy): Bacteria > Muiribacteriota > Ozemobacteria > Ozemobacterales > Ozemobacteraceae > MWAR01. The sequence continues at coordinate 5,484 of JAGOCE010000179.1, read as the reverse complement.
GCGCGGTTTCGCCCGCCTGCTTTCGCGGTGTCGAGGGCGACCATCGAAAGGGGAATCAGCTGGCGGGCGTCGGGGGAGGTTTCGGGGAACGCGGCGATGCCGGCCGAGACTCCGAGCGTATAGGACCTTCCGCCGTATTCGAATGCCATCCGTTCGAGCGAGTCTTTCAGGCGGCCGATCAGGAACACGCCGCCGGCCGCGTCGGTGTTCGGCAGGAGTATGTAGATGCGGTCCTGGACGCGGGAGGCGAGGTCGGTGTCGCGCAAGGCGTTCTGGACGGCTTTCGCGACGTCGTTCCCGACCTGAAGGGCGAATTCGGGGGCGGTGTGCTCGAGGATCGCGCGATAGTTCTCGAGATCCATGACGACCGTACAGAGGGGCTGGGCGTAGCGGACCGAGCGGGAGGCCTCTTCCTCGAAGTAGCCTTTCCAGATGCGGTGGTTGATCATGCCGGTGGCCTCGTCGCAGAAGAGGTTGCGGTACAGGCGGTTGCGCTCGATCACAAGGGCTGCGAGCATCGCAACGTCTTCGGCATACGGGATGTCCTCGTTGCGGAACAAGGGCGGCGAGATGCGGTTGAGGAAGTTGATCACGCCGAGGATCGTGCCGTCAGAGGCCTTGATGGGGGCGCAGAGGATGCTGGCGACTTTTTCCTCACGGGCCTTGAACTCGGTGAACGACTTGAACCGCGGATCCTTGTGGCCCTTGTTTGCGAGCAGCGGAACCCCGCCCTTGAGGACCTGGCCGGCGAGGCCTTCGTTCGGCTTGAGCTTGATGGCGGGATACTGGTCTTCAGCGAGGTCGTCGAGGAGCGACTGTTCCATGCCCCGCATGCAGGCGACGGTCAGTTCGAGGTTTTCGCGGTTGAGCAGCAGGATCGAGGCCCACTGCACGTTCATCGTGCGGACCGCCTCGTCGAGGATCGTCTTGAGGTTGGTCTGGAAGTCGAACGTGGTGTTGAGCTGCTGGGCGACCTTCAGGCATGAGCGGGTGAGCTGGAGCTGTCGGTCGGTTTCTGAGCGGGATGCCTCGATCTTGGCGGCATCCTCGTTCTTCATGCGCTGTTTCTTCGTGATGAGGCTGATTTCGCCATTCCAGATGCCGAAAACGCGCGAGACGCTCGAGGCGACGTCGGCGATCTCGTCGTCGCCGGTGTCGTTCACCGGGTTCGCGACGCGTTTTTCGATGAACGCGTCGAGCCTGTGTCTGATACGGGCAAGGGGCCGGGTGATCGAGACCGCGATGATCCAGGAGGTGACGAGGCCGAGCAGCAGGAACGCGTTTCCGATGAATACATAGACGGAGAGGTTGACGGCGAGTTCCATCCAGCGGATGTAGCAGAATACGCCGATCGGCAACGCCATGATCAGAAGCGTCGTGATGATGATACGGCCTTTGATGCCGATATTACGGAAAAGTTCCACCTGTGCACACCCCTCCGGCTGATGGATTCTAGGCGAGCACGCCTGAATTGTCAAACCCCCGCCATGTATTCATCCGACGACACACCATATCACGATCTGGTGTGGGGGCGGGTTTCAAGCCCTCCCCGAGGCATACATTCAAGACTTCTTTCTGCCGATAGCCTTGCGGTACACCGACTCGGTGCGGCCGGCAAACAGGTCGAGGTTGAAGTTCGCGAGGGCATGCGACCGGGCCGTGAGGCCGGCGCGCCGGCGCAGCACGGGGTTGATGACGAGTTTCTGGAGGGCGTGCGCAAGGCCCGCCGCGTCGCGGGGCTGGACGAGGAACCCCTGTTCGCCGTCCTGGACGATCTCGGGAATGACGCCGACCGTGGTCGCGACGACGGGCTTGCCCGTGGCCATGAACTCGAGCGCCGCCCGACAGTTGGCTTCCGACCCGACCGAGGTGACGAGGCCGGCGTCGCAGCCGTTGATCAGGGCGGGCAGGTCTTCACGGCGCGTCATCGTGACCCGGAGCCGGTCGGCAACGCCGAGCCGCTCCGCCTCGGCCTGGAGCCAGGCGATCGTGCGGTTGCTCTCGTAGCCGATGCAGGCAAGTACGACCGGCGTTGGCAGCCCTCGCAACAGGCGGAGCGCGTCGAGAGCATACTCGTGTCCCTTGACCGGGTCGAGGCGGGCGACGAGGCCGATCACGAAACTGTCGTTCGAAATGCTGAGTTCGTCGCGCAGAAGATGCGCCACGCCGGGATCGGGGCTGTATTCGTCGGTGTCGACCGCGCCGTAGACAACGTCAATCCCCTCGTCGGGGAACTCGAGGATCTGTCGGCACAGTCGCTTGTGAAGCTGGGAGCCGACGATGAGATGGTCGGTCCAGGCATGATGGACATAGCGGTTGATGAAATGCCCCTTGGGCGGGTCGATGTCGGTTCGCACCCGCACGACAGCAGCTTCAGGGGCAGCCCGGCGTGCCACCATGCCGGCCATCCAGGCTCCTTCATTGATATGGCTAGAAATAATATCTGGCCCAAACTCCGCGAACACTTTTGCCATGCGCTTGATGGCATGCAGATACAGGCCAGGGTTCCGGTGATTCAGCCGGATGGTGTCGTCGCAGGGGATGCCGGCCTTCCGGGCCCGGTCGAGGGGCTTTCCGGGTTCGGTGAGCAGGAGAACCTCGTGGCCGAGACCGATCAGCTTCCGGCACAGGGTGATGCAGTAGTTCGACGCGCCGCTCCAGTTGGGCGAGTTGAGAATCTGGATCGTTCTCATGAGCCCCAGCTGCTCCTTTCGAGAAACTTTGCGTAACTGGCGACGATCTGGAACGCATCTCCGATCGCCGCGACGTAGCCCTGCCAGCCGTCGCGCCAGCCGCCCTTGAGCAGGTATCTTCGGAGGAACCGGCTGAGCGGGCGAACGAACATGAACCGGGCTGTATCGACGAAACCAGGCGTGCGCCCTTCCCGAAGCCAGAAATCGGCCTGGAACGACGTGTAGAAGTTCATCTTGCGCAGGTAATCGTCGAGTGAAGGGTAGGGGAAATGATCGAACGGCTCCCGGAGCATGCCTGTGCTTCCCTGCACCTCGAGGCTTTCGTGGACGTGCCTGTTGGGAAAGCCCGCCTTGCCGCGCCTGAACAGCCGAAGCTGGGCGTCGGGATACTGTCCCCCGTGGGCGAGCATGCGGCCGAAAAAGTGATTGCGCCTGGGAAGGCGAAATGCCGCATGGGGCGTGTCTGCGATCGTGCGGCGGATCTCTTCGACAAGGGACGCGGGGAGGCGCTCGTCGGGATCGAGATAAAAAATCCAGTCGGTCGAGAGCTGGCCGAATCCAAACGACTTGTTCACGTTGAGATTGGGGTCGTTCGGCCGTGAAAACAATTTCACCCGATCGAACGAGCGGGCGATCTCCGTCGTCCGGTCCGTCGAGGCGCAGTCTACGACGACAAGCTCGTCCGCGAACGCGGCCGATTCGATGGCGCCGGCAAGTTGCGCCTCTTCATTGTGCGCGATGATCGAAACACCGATGGTGGGCATGAAGCGTCGGGCTCCCGTCTCAGGAAAATGAAACCGCACGTGTACCGCGCGTAGTATCGCAGATCGGAAGTTCATCTTCAAGGCTGTTGACAGGGGATACGCGAATCGACTAAGGTTTCACTCTGCACGAGGATACCTGACAGGAACAGAGGTTCTACATCATGGCAATCATGCCGGCCGTATTGCGGGAATGGGCGCTTGAACCGCGAGATATGTCGGTGCTCGCCTCTCTGGTCTACTTCCTCCTCGATACCGATTACCACAAGGGTGCCGACTTTCCGGACTGGGTCGGTCTCTGCCCGATGGATGTCGTCGAGCGCAAGTCGGTCTGGATCGGCGACTGGGAGAACAACGCCCGGGCCGGCCTCGTCGCCCTGATTTCGGACGACCGGCCGAAATTCTATTCCGATACGATGCCCGAGTTCGAGGCGGCCCTCGAAGCGCTCCGGACCCCGGGGAACCGTTTTCGGGCGGGACTCTTGCTGGTCGAACTGGCCGCGATCGAGGGCTACTGGCCAAAAGTGACCGGCGATGATTATTACAAGGGCATTTATATCAGCCCCGAGATCCGGATCGGCGTTCTTCGGACCGTTGCCGAAAAACTCGGGTTTCCCGCTTCGTTCGGTGAGGATCTGCGCACATTTCTCGAGGATCGGGTACGCGAACTGTCTCGACGCGTCGGGCTTGCAGATTCTCGTGAGTTCGAAGGCTGGAAACAGAGCATGCTCACGCTGGGTTTCAGCGCACCCTTCTGGCGCGGCCGTCTTTCCGCCAATCTCGGCTCGGGCGGAAGCACGACCTCTTCGAAAAAAGACCTGATTCCATGGTCGCTCAGCCATCTATCGTCGGGAATGGTTCTCGCCGGAGATGTCGGTTTGCCGGGGATCGACAAGATCTTCGGCGCAGGATGCGGTCTTGTGCTCGCTCCCGGGCTCAAGCAGTTTCTGCCACCGATCCCTCTTCTGCAACAGGAAACGATTCTCTGCGCGGGAGCGAAGTATCTCGTCTTCATGAACGATGTGCTGAGGCGCATCGGCGAAGAGACGATCGCGCGAACGGAACTCGTGGAGCTTCTCCACCGGACCCGGGACTGGTATTGCAGCTCGGTTCGCGATAATGTCCGGTATATCGGAAACCTGTTGTCGGCACAGTATGTCGGCAACGTGTTCGATGCGCTGATTGAGATGTCGAGCACGTCCGCCACCTCGTGATATTCCTGCCGAATCGCGCGATCCCGGTTTGAAAACAGAAAAACCAGCCAGGAGGAAATGAGATGTTCGAAACGTTGTTGCTGAAGCTGAGAAACGTGCCGCAGAATCCGGAAACGGTCTTCGAACCCTTCGCCCAGGAGATGTCGAGCCTTCTCGGCGCGGATCTCTCCGCCATTGCCGTCTACGGAAGCGCGGCATCGGGCGACTACGTCTACGGCCACTCGAACATCAACATGGCCCTGTTGTTCAAGACCGTGACCGTCGGACATCTCAAACAGATCGCCATTCCCGTCGAGAAGTGGATGGTCAAGGGCTTTGCCGCTCCGCTGATTCTCACGGCTGACGATCTCGAACGCTCCCTCGACGTGTTTCCGCTGCTGTTCCAGGAAATCCGCGATAATCACAAGATGATCAAGGGTGACGACTCCTTCACCGGTCTGAAGATCGACAGATCTCTGCTCCGGCTCCAGGTCGAGCAGATGCTGAAGGGGAAGGTGACCGAGGCCCGCACCGAGTTCCTGGCTTCCGGCGAGTCGCTCAAGACGTTCGAGGCGATGATCGCGAAATCCTTCAACAGCCTATATCCCGTGCTTCGCGGCCTTCTGGCGTTGACCGGCAAACAGCCGTCGATCCGCAAGGAAGTCGTCGTCGCCATGGCAGAAGAGGCGTTCGGTCTCGAAACCGGGGTGCTGACGGACGCGCTGCGCCACAAGATGGGCATGCTGCGCCTTTCCCAGAAGCACAATCTCCTGGCGTATTTCGAGCGGTATCTGGCCTCGATCGACAAGCTCGCGATCGTGGCGGACAAACTGGAGA
>JAGOCE010000178.1 GCA_017998915.1 Candidatus Ozemibacteraceae bacterium | reverse complement strand
TTTCACGGCGAGAATGCCCCTCAGCGAGTTTCCCCCCTCGGGCTTGAGAACGTTCAGCGCGATCGCGGGAGAGGCGTTGCCATGGTAGAAACTGCGCGGTTCCTGCGAGGCAAGGGTGATGGAGGCGACATCACCGACCGTCAGGACGCCGCCACCGCGCACGCGCACCGGAAGCGCGGCAAGCTCATCCGGTGTGCGCGCTTCCTGCAGGGTCTTGACGAGCGACTCTCGGCCGCCACTCTGTTGATACCCGCCGGGCAGCGAGAGATTGCCCGCGCCCAGTGTCGACAGAACGGCCTCCGGCGTGATTCCGTATCTGCGCAGGCGGTCGTGATCGAGCCGGATCAGCACTTCCACCTGGTTCGCCCCGAAGACATCGACTTTCCCGACGCCCGGCAGAGCCAGGAGTTCTTCCTTGAGATCGTTTTCGGCGAGAAGCCTTACGGCTTTCAGATCGAGGCCAGATCCCTGCTTCGGCGTGACGGCAAGCGTGAGAAGGGGGCGGTTCGCATCGGTGACGCGGAAGATCTGCGGTTCTTGTGTTCCGGCCGGGAACTGGCCTTTGATCCGCGTCACGGCATTGATGACGTCGTTCATGGCGTCGCCGATATTCCGCTCATAGACGAACTCGGCGTTGACGGACGAGATCTCGTCGCGCGAGGTCGCCGTCACGCGGTTCAGTCCCGTCAGCCCCTTCAGCTCACGATCGACGAGGGATGATACCTGCCTGTTCACGTCCTCGGCGGATGCACCCCGGACGACGGTCATGACGACGATCTGCGGCGGCACGGTGTCTGGGAAAAGATCGACCGGCATCAGGAAGTATGAACGCAGCCCCAGCGTTCCGATGATCAGCCAGAGCGCGATGACATAGACGGGTCGCTTCAGGAGCTGCGAAATCAGTGTCATTGTACGACCTCCACCTGGAAGGACGCCGGCAGACGTATATGTTCGAGGTAGGCACCCGACAGGAAGCGCGTTCCGCTTCCGACCGATCCGCCGGCCACCAGCGCGGCCCCGGAATCACCGATGATGATGGGCTGAATCGGTCGGCGAACGGCCCGTCCCCGGCTCACTTCATAGGCAACATAGCCTCCCTGGCCATTCATGTCCGGGAACAAGAGATCGGGCGAAAACACGAGGCCCTTCTGTCGGGCAGTGATGATCCGCGCCGGGATCTGCATGTCATACGGCACCCCGGAAACGGGGCCGCCTGCAATCGCCTCGACACCCAGCTGCCGATGCTCGTTCAGGGCGGGGTACACACGGGATATGCGGAACGCGGGGGGTTCCCCACCAGGATTCCCCGGCAGATCGACAAGCACGTCGAGCCCCGGCTTGAGCGCCCCGGCGCGATCCTGCGGGACCTGCATCAACAGGCGCGTCTGCCGGTCGTCCTCGATGACGTAGACGGGCGCGCCGGCCCCGACGAACTGGCCTTCCTCCTGGAGTCTGGCCGAGATGATCCCCGAGACGGGCGAGGTGAGCGTGGCATATCCGGCCCTCACCTTCCAGATGGTGGTCGTTTCCTGAGCGGCCTGCTGTTGCGAGGCAAGTGCCGAACGCTGTGCCCGTGCGCTTTCGATCTGGGACTCGAGCGAGCGAAGGGCGCTTCGTGCTTCGACCGCGCGATTGAAGGCTGCGTCGCGCTGGCTTTGGGAAATCGCGCCCACTTCGAGCAGATTGTCGGAACGGGTCCGCTCGGCTTCGAGGTATTCCGCGTTCGCGCGGGCCGATGCGAGCTTGTTCGTAAGTGCATCGAGATTCGCCGCCATCGCCTGGCTCTGGTTGGCGGCTGCACGGCTCTGTGCAGCGGCTGCCTTCATCTGGGACATCGACTCCCGGCCGTCGATGGTCGCAAGCTCCTGTCCGGCGACGACACGATCGCCTTCGCGGCATTTCAAACTGATCAGGCGGCCGGCGATCTCGGCCTGGAGACGGATTCCGGCCGCACTTTTGAGGGTTGCGAGAACCGGAATCGTCCTGATGACTTCTCCTTCGGTCGGCACGGCCGTGCGAACCATGCGGACGGCTTCGACGGGCTTTGCGGCAGTCGCCTGTTCAGCACGAAGGCCCGCCACCTTCATCAGGCCAACCGCGAGGAATGCGGTCAGCAGGATTCCGGCAATGCCGAGAGGGGCAGTCTTCCGGATGAATGTCGTGAAAGAAGCCCCGGAAACCGTGGTTCCGGATTCGTTCGTCGTGATATCAGACATGAAGCACCTCCGATGCCGGCGAAATCATGCCGGGCGTTTCGATGAAGATCCGACGATCGCTTTCGGGACGTCTCTGGCGCCGAAGCCGGAGATCAGCATGCGCATCGAGGCATCGAGGCCCGAGCGAAGCCCCTTCGTCGAACCGGTGATGGTCCAGCGGATGACGGCATGCTGGAGGAGGCCGACCATGCACCGTGCCGCCGCGGGCCTGTCGAGTTGCGGATCCAGACTTCCATCGCGACACCCCTGGTTGATGATCGAGCTGACGGCGCCGCCGAAGAATTTCAGATGCCGGGCAAGCGTCTCTCTGATGCGAGGCTGTTCCGGGTCGATGGCGTCGGAAAACAGCAGAAGCGGATTGACCTTCGCGTCGAGCAGAAAGCGCAGATGGATCCTTCCGAGCGTGAACAGCCTGTCATGCGCCGGAGCCGAACGTCTTACGAGCTTTCGCAACGCCAGCCGCATCCGCCCGAACATGCCTTCGAGCAGAGACAGGAGAAGTTCTTCCTTGCCCGGGAAATGTCTGTAGACAGCCGCCTCAGTAATGCCCACCCTGGTCGCGAGGCGCCTGATCGTGAAACGACCCGCGCCTTCCGTGAAGATCAGATCGCGTGCCGCTTCGAGAAGCTGATGTTTCCGTTCGTTCGATGCCGGCCTGGCCATGGTTGCGGCTCCTTCTTTGCAATTAAGTTAACGTTTACTTACATATCAAACATATCCTGCGATTCGACGTTTGTCAAGGGACTCGCAAACGCCGACAACTCGAATTTGACCGGAACGCGATCCGCCTGGAATGAATCCATGAAAAGATGAAATTCATGGATGCGCCGTGAATCCCCTTGGACTCGCCCCACCGCATCGATGACGGAGCGAGCGATTTTGTGGTAGGCTCCACCTGAGCTTCTCCCGAGGCTCGACACACACAGCGGCAACGGAGGATGTGATGAGCGAGTCACGTTTCGGCTTTCCCTGTGCGGCCCCGGCGCCGCTGCTTCTCGGCATGGTCCATGTCCATGCCCTTCCCGGCACCCCATTCAGCCGTTATACCCTGAAGGAAATCGCCGACATCGCCGTTGCAGAGGCCAGAGCCTATCAGAAGGCGGGGTTCGGCGGCATCATGCTGGAGAATATGCATGACAGGCCGTATCTGAAAGGACATGTCGGACCCGAGATTACGGCAGCCATGACTGCCGTCGCGCTGCGCGTCCGTGACGCGGTCGGGCCCGCATACCCCGTCGGCATCCAGATCCTGGCGGGCGCGAATATCGAAGCCCTTTCCGTCGCCCTGGCCGCCGATCTTCAGTTTATCCGCGCCGAAGGGTTCGTCTTCGCCCACGTCGCCGACGAAGGCTGGATCGAAGCCTGCGCCGCCGAACTTCTGCGCGAGCGGAAGAGGCTCGGCGCGATGCACATCAAAATATGGACCGATATTCAGAAGAAGCACTCGGCGCATGCCGTCACGGCCGATCTGAACCTCACCGAGTGGGCCCACGGCGCCGAGTTTTTCGGCGTCGACGGCGTGATCGTCACCGGTCTCAGCACCGGCCATGCCGCGATGCCGGCACACCTCGCCGAGGTGAAGAAGGCCACGAAACTCCCGGTCGCGATCGGTTCGGGCATCACCCCCGAGAACGCCGCCGCGTATGCCGAGGCCGACGCCTGGATCATCGGCTCGAGCACGAAGCAGGGCGGGTATTGGGAAAACCCGCTCGACGAATCCGCGCTCGCGCGCCTCGTTGAAGCGCATCGGAAGGTTTCACGCAACGCCTGAGCTCTGATTCGTGTTTCCGTTCGTGCTGAGCCTGTCGAAGCACGAGACCTTCTCGCTCTTCGACAAGACCAGGGCGAAGGGTTGGTATCCATCCCACGGAATCCGATATCGTCTTACAAATTCAATAATACAATATCTTACAGAATAATCTGTTTGACATCGTAGTCATCATTTTTGTATCCTGTTCATCATGACGCGAAAGCTGCAAAAGCTTCGTGAACATATCGAGGAGGATATTCCGATGAGAAATCTGCTGTCCGTTCTTGTCTTCGTTGCCCTTCTGTTCTCCGCCGCGTTTCCCGCGTTCGCCCAGGAGACGACCCTGCCGCTGATCAACGATCCCGCGCCCGAGTTCACGGCCGAGACGACGCAGGGAGTGATTCATTTCCCGCAGGATTACAAGGGCAAATGGGTCATCCTGTTCAGCCACCCGGCCGATTTCACGCCCGTCTGCACGACCGAGTTCATGACTTTCGCCCGCATGCAGAACCAGTTCAAGGCCCTCAACTGCGAATTGATCGGACTTTCGATCGACAGCCTGTACAGCCATATCGCCTGGCTGCGAACGATCAAGGAGAAGATCCAGTATCGCAATATGCGAAATATCGAGGTCACCTTCCCCCTGATCGCCGACATCAAGATGGATATCGCGAAGAAATACGGCATGCTCCACCCCAACGCAGCCGACACGAAGGCCGTCCGTGCCGTCTTCTTCGTCGATCCGAACGGGAAGATCCGGGCCATGATCTACTACCCGCTCTCGAACGGCCGCAATTTCCAGGAACTCAAGCGACTTCTGATCGCCATGCAGACGTCCGACACCCACAACGTCGCCACCCCCGCCGACTGGCAGCCCGGCGACGACGTGATCGTTCCGCCCCCCGGCTCATGCGGCTCCGCCAAGGAACGCGTCAGCAACGCCGGCGACGGGTATCACTGCTACGACTGGTTCTTCTGCACGAAGCGGCTCCCCAAGAGCCAGCTCAAACTGAACAAATCGGAAGAATAATCGTCGGTTTCGATCATTGACCCGCACGCTTTCCGGTCGGGCGCAAGCCCGGCCGGAAAAGTTCGCGTCCGCTCTGCCTTATCCAATCCGCTTCGTTATCGCACGTTCGGATGCCTCTATAGACAAGCACCACATTTTCACGGAGGTCGAGATGCATACCAGGAAAACGCGTTCCCTGTTTCACGTTGCCGTCCTGACATGCCTGTTCGCGGCAGGTTTCATCCTGCCACTGTTTGCCGCCGGCGCCATCAAGGACGGAGAGTCGGCAAGCCACGGTGACGAAGCCGCGACGTATGTTCCCGTAGAAACGTATGAAGGCCCGGGTTTCAGGATCACCCAGTTCAACCTGGCGGTCCTCTCGCATTATTCGTATCTGCTCGTCAGCGAAAATGAAGCGCTTCTCGTCGATCCGGGCCGCGACATCGCGACCTACGAGAAAGCCGTCTCAGACGCGGGGGTCACGGTGAAAGGTATCTTTCTGACCCATTCGCACGCGGATTTCGTCGCCGGCCACATGGAGGCGGCGAAAGCATTCAACTGCCCCGTTTATGCGAGCCGGAAAGGCGGAGCGGCATACCCCCACGAACCGCTCGACGACGCATCGACCCTGACGATCGGCACGGCGAAGTTCCGGTTTCTCGAGACGCCCGGCCATACTCCCGACGGAATCTGCGGCATCGTGTCGGCGCAGGAATCGCCTGACAAGCCGCTGATGATGTTTTCCGGCGACACCCTGTTCGCCGGCAGTCTCGGCCGCCCCGACCTGATGGGCGGGAAGACATCCGCGGCGGAGCTCGCCTCGATGATGTTCGATACCTGGAACACCAAGCTCGCGAAGTTGCCGGACGACGTGGTCGTCCTGCCCGCGCACGGCGCCGGCTCGCTGTGCGGCGCGCATCTGAGCGACGACCCTTCGACCACGATCGGGCGGGAAAAGGCATCCAACGCCTATCTCAAGCATGCGAACAGCCGGAGCGCCTTCATCACCGCCGTCCTCGATGGTCTGCCCGAAGCACCCCAGTATTTCAAGTACAACGCGGCCATGAACCACACGGGGCCCGAGCTCATCGACTGGAAAGCCCCGCTACCCGCCGAGTTTCCGGTCGACGCATCCCTATCCGACACGTCGAAATACTGGGTCGTCGATCTTCGCGACGCGGCCGTGTTCGCGGCCGGCCACATTCCGAACTCCGTCAACATCGCCCTCCGCGGACGCCTCGAGACGTGGGTCGGAACGATGGTCCCCTGGGGATCGAATCTCATCATCTGCGGCTCGGAATCCGAGATCGCCGAGGCGATCCGGCGGCTTCACCGCATTGGTTATAAAGCTCACTATATCAAATGGGACACCTATTCAGCCTCGCCTCTGCCGAAAATTTCGAACCGGATGATCACCGCCGCCGATCTGCATGCGGCCATGCAGGCGGGAACCGCCCCGATCGTCGTCGACGTACGCCTCACCACCGAATGGATGGGGATGCGCATCGGCCAGGTGCTGAACCTGCCCCTATCGCACCTCGCCGAACTCGCCCCGGTGAAGCTCAACCCGCTGGAACCGGTCGTGGCCGTCTGCAATTCAGCCTATCGGTCGAGCATGGCCGTCGGCATCCTGGAACGGCTTGGGTTTACCAAGGCCTCGAGCCTCGACGGCGGCAGCGAAGCCTGGCAGAACGCCGGGTTCCCGATGATCACCGCCGAAGCTGCCGGCAAGCTGCCCGTGGTGTCGTCTCCGGTCGCGCCCGCCGAGCCGACCGTGCTCCGCGACCTCAATCTCGCCGACCGTCTCTCACCTGCCGACCTGATGCGCATCGTCAAGGACCTGCCGGGAACCGTCGAGATCGTCGACATCCGCCCCGCCCCTGCTGCCGCCGAGTATAATCCGGTTAACGCCAAGCCCGTCGACATCGGCGATCTCCTGCGCAACCCCGCGTATCTCGCCGGCACCGTTCCCCTGGTGATCGTCGACCGTGACGGTTCACTCGCCATGATGGTCGCCGGCATACTCCAGCAGAAGACGAAGCGACCGATCAAAGCCCTCCACGGCGGTATCGAAGCCTACTGGGCCGCGAGCGAAATTCCCCAGGCGGGAACCCTCGTCGCTCCGGTCAGACCGGCTACCCCCGCCGTCGCCCCCGCTCCCGCACCGTCGGCCGCGCCCGCGACACCCGCTCCGGTCGCTCCCAAGAAGAAAAAGAAGAGCGCGGGGTGCTGAGATGATGATCAAACCACAAGACTCGGGTGACACTCTTTCCCCTGATACCGAAACCGGGCCGATGAACCCGTATCTCGCGGGAACCCTGCTCGGGATCACGCTTCTGGCATCCTTCCTTATCCTTGGGGCCGGGCTCGGTGCGTCGGCGGGTATCGCCCGGCTCGGTGCCCAGTGCCAACTCTTCATCGCACCGGAGCACGTCACGGGTTCGTCGTATTTCGGGGCGTGGGGAACACAGCCGCTGAAATACTACCTGTCTTTCATGCTCGTCGGAACGTTCATCGGGGGCTTCTTCTCGGCGTTCGCCGCGGGCCGCATCACCGTCACGATGGAGCGCGGCGGAGCGTGCCCCGGTCTCGCGCGGGCTCTGCTGGCGCTGGCCGGGGGCCTCATCGTCGGCTTCGCCAGCCGTCTCGCTCAGGGCTGTACGTCCGGCCAGGCGCTGACGGGAAGCGCTCTCCTGCTGACCGGCAGTCTCGTCTTCCTCGTCTGCGTTTTCGCGGGCGGGTATGGCGCGGCCTGGTTCTTCCGGAGGCAGTGGCATGATTAACACCCTGTATGCCATGGACCTCCTCGACACGCCGCTGGCGTTCGGCGCCTCGCTCGCGATCGGCGTCGCCTTCGGCGCCGTTCTCGAGCGGGCCGGGTTCGGAAGCTCCCGGCGGCTGTCGGCCATCTTTTACTTCCGTGACATGACCGTCCTCAA
>JAGOCE010000177.1 GCA_017998915.1 Candidatus Ozemibacteraceae bacterium | reverse complement strand
TGTCGATGAACACGACGGGCCCCAGCGGCAGCACTTCCATGTTCTTGTAGACAGGATCTGTCGTCGTGCCCGCCACATCGGAGACGAGAGCGATCTTTTGGCCGGTCAAGGCATTGATGAGAGAGGATTTGCCCACGTTCCGGCGGCCAAAAAGAGCGATATGAGGGCGAATGCCTCGGGGTGTCGCATCCATGCCGGTTCTCCAGTAGATCCCGTATTTGCGGGAAAAGTCGAGGTTCAGTCTCCCGGATCAGTAGAAATCTTCCGGCATGATGAACTTGTCGTTCCGTATTCGATATATCGTGTTGTCTATTGTTTTTATCAGGGATTCGTCCGTCGTCTGCTTCTCGAGTTCTTCAAGAAACGGAATGGCATCCTTCGCCTGTCCACCGAACATTCCCAGCGCTCTCACGATGGCTTCCTGCCCCATGCCCGTCTTCGGAGCGGAACCAGAGGCAAGACTGGTGCTGGGCAGAACGGCTGCGGGTTCAGGCTGTTTCAGCTTTTCCAGCAGCGGGCCGATTGCCTTGGGATCGTTGATTCTTCCGAGGGCAAGCGCAACCGATGAGCGCAATGGCAGGATGCCGTCACCGGTATCAATATCGTTCGGACCGTTTTTCAGGATCATGATGAGCGGGTCGACGGCCTTGAGCGCGAGCCCGCCTTTTCTACCGAGCATATTGGCGGCATCGATCCTGCACTGCTCATCGAAATGCCTGATGCTCCACGAGGCGAAAAATCCGAGCTCTTTTCCTTCGGCATCGAAAAACTGCGCTTCGCCTTTGAGCTGGAGAATGAGCTTGTCGATGTCATCTTCCGCGAAAACGGCCGGCGAAAACGCCAGGAGAAGGATGACAATACCTATGACCACAGAACGTTCGGCACTCATTCCCACGCTGCTTCTCCCGTTGGTGCAGTATAATATTGGACGACGATGCTTTGCAAATCAGCAGGTCCCATGCGCGAGCAGGGCCGCCCGCTTTCCAGACCTGATATACCCGTTGAAGATACGGCAAGCTTCGACGGTCGGCGCAATGACGATTTCCCTGATTCCGCGTTCCCGAACACGATTCTGAACCTCTTTCGGACACTGGACAGCCCCATCGATTCCAACACCGATGACGAGAATATCGATGGCCTGATCCCAGACACCGGTGATCATCTCTTCATCGAGAACATGGCCTCTGCGGTCAGTCCAAGGGCTCGGGTCACGAACCACACATCTGATATCCTTGTGGAGCTCCTTTCCCATAATCCTGAAGCAGCCCCAGCGAACCTCTTCGATGAGTCCGTCCACGTCCCGAAACAGGACTCCGGATCTCCTCGAACGCCAGTGAAAATACAGTTTTCCTGCAATCCACCGGATGAGCCTCCAGGATATCCAGGAAAGAATGATCCCGCCGATGAGGCAGATCGCCACCACCTCAAGGATCAGCTCATCGAAAACCCGACCTTCCATCGACACCTCCATTCTCTTCATCGGTCGTTGTCGTTTGCAACATAAGCATTTCCCTCTCCGAGCGAACATATTCACGGCCTCAGTGGCATTGCAACCCTGATTGTGATAGGTTCAACGTGATGATGTATTCCCTTTCGACGGATGGAAGCGCACTTTCGTGAAGGTCGCGCCAGATGACTGATCGAAGCACTCGTCAGAGTCCGTCCACGTCCTTGTCCCGTGCCGATTTTCTCCGCCACGGCATGAAGTCCGCCGCCGGTTTTCTGGGCACGCTCATCGACACACTTTTCGGAGACAATCTGGATGGACTTGCCCGCATGTTCCCGACCTACATCCGTCCTCCGGGAGCCATCGCCGAAGGCACCTTTCTCGAAACCTGCACCAGATGTGGCGCATGTGTGACGGCCTGCAGATTTTTCGCAATCAGGCGCGTCCTGACGCCTGGATCGTTCGACGAGGGAACCCCGTTTTTGCTGCTCCGCGACACTCACTGCCGGCTGTGTGAAGACACCCCCTGCACAGCGGCATGCAAAAGCGGGGCACTCCGGGCTTCCGACCCGGGCAAATCTCCATGCATCGGCTTCGCAGACGTCTCGGTGAAGACCTGCCTCAGGTCGGCCGGCTCTTCATGCACGCTCTGCCGCGACGCATGTCCTGATACATACTCTGCCATCTCTTTCACGGATACGATATCCCCCCCCGTGGTCGACGCCGCAAAATGCACCGGCTGCGGGGCGTGTGAAGCCGCCTGCATCGTCAGGCCAGAACCCGCCATCACGATCGTTCCTTCGAATCGTTCGTGATCATTCGACGCATCGAGCACCCAGGAGACGAGACAATGAGCAGAGATGAAGGGCATGACATCCAATTCTGGACGGACAGGGAACTCGAGATCTTCCAGCCGCTCGCTTCCCCCTTCGCAATCCAGACCTTTCTTGACGACATTCCCTACAGTGCAGATCCCATCTATCGTTGCCCCCGCAGCGTCATCCGCGACAGGAAGGCCCACTGCTTCGACGGAGCGCTGTTCGCGGCGGCGGCACTGAGACGCCTCGGATACACTCCCTGTGTGCTCGACATGCTCGCCGAACGCGACGACGACCATCTGCTGGCTCTTTTCAAGGAAGACGGCTGCTGGGGCGCGATAGCAAAGTCGAATTTTGTCGGTCTTCGGTTCCGCGAACCGATCTATAAAACCCTTCGCGAGCTTGTCATGTCATATTTCGAGGATTTTTACAACATCGAAGGGGAAAAAACGCTGCGAGGCTATACCCTTCCACTCGATCTTTCCAGATTCGACACGATCGACTGGATGATGCAGGACGAAGGACTCGACGAGATCGCCACCGCGCTCGACCGTCAGCGACGCCATGAGATCATCTCGAAAGCCCAGGCCGAGCGCCTTCAGAAAATGGACGAACGGAGTTATCGCGCCGGCATGCTCGGCGTCAATCCCGACGGTCTGTGGCGCCCCGACAAATCCTGATCATGTCGAGCGCCGGAACTCGGCGCCAAGCTCCGCATACCGGATGGCATGCGGTGCGAGTCCTGCGATTTTTTCGGGCGTCAGCGTCGACTTGATCACTGCCGGCGTGCCAGCGACAAGCGAGTTCGGCGGAACGATCATCGCTTCTTTCACCACCGCACCGGCCGCGACAATGCAGTTTTCACCGATCTCGGCCCTACTGAGAACGACGGCCCCCATTCCGATGAGGGAATTGTCGCCGATACGGCAGGCATGAATGATTGCGCCGTGTCCGATGGTGACGCGGTTTCCAATGACGGCCCGACCATTGTCTCCGCCGCGTTTTTCGTCGTCGACGTGAACGACGGCGTTGTCCTGAATATTTGTCTCGTCGCCAATCCGTATGCTGTTGATGTCGCCGCGGAGAACGACGCCATACCAGATGCTCGCCCGCGCGCCAATAACGACGTCTCCGATGACCGCCGCGGTTTCGGCGACGAACGCCGATTCATGGATGCGTGGTGACTTGTGTTGAAACGGTTTGATCAGCATGGCATTTCCTCCCGTGAGATGGTTTGAACTATACCTTATTTTCACCCGACGTTTCACTCGCACGACCACCGCGATTATCATTTTTTCTGGACTCTCCTGCTCCGTTTCCGGCCCACCCTGAAATCGTGCATTTTGCGCTTCAGACTTGATTTTGCGACTGTCTGGTGGTATCATTTTCCTGCTTCGGTTTACACAGGGACATGCCGATATCCAGCATGGAGCATATCCATGGAAGAATCGGAACGAACATCCCAAGGGCTGATCAAGTTTCAGCAGGGCATCGATCTCGATGCCGAGGGTAAAACCGCCGAAGCGATCGAGTCGTATCGCGAGGCGGTTCAAATATGTCCCGATATGCCGCAGGCATATTTCAATCTTGGGGTTGATCTGGCGATGCAAGGGCAGAACGATCAGGCGATCCGCGCCTGGCGCAGGGCCGTCTGGCTCAACGGCAATTACCGTCATGAACTGATGACAGCCCTCGACATCGACCACGAAATTCGAGAAACCGAGATCATGCCGTGCGCAGGCGCCGTCCCCGCGCAGCCTGTTCATGTCACGGATGACCGGACTGATTCAAGGAGGCTCACATGAAATACTGCTGGGATGTCTACAACAAGTCGGAATGCGACACATGCCCGTATTACAAGTCCTATACCGACGGCACTCTCGACCTGGATAAAGACGCCAACGCCCGTGAGGTCGTCGTCGTGCCGGAAGCCGCGGTATCCGAACCTCCGACGAGCTGATTCATCGTCTTCCACGTCCCGGCGGATGATCGCCGGTTTCTGGAAAAATGCAAACCCCGCCTGTCGGCGGGGTTTGCGCTTCTTCCGTTATCAATGTTCTTCGACGGATGGCCTTCTCATACGATACGGCCTGAAAAGGCGGTCGAAGAGCGAGAATTTTCCATACCACGCCTCGTCGAGTTCGGGAGCAGATGGTTTCCACACCTCGACGGTCGCAACAGGTGCCGCCAGAAGCGCGACTTCCTGCGTATACGCGAGCATCGCCTGTTTCTGGCTTTCGATCACGGCCTCCAGGCCACGCATGCGGGTTTCCATCGTTTCCATCTTTCGGGCGATGTTCGTGAGAAGCGCCTGGTTGGCTGCAAGAACCTGCGCGATGTCGATGGCGACATCCTGTCCCCCCGCCTGGATCGTTTGCAGCGCGTTCGCCGAATCCATCCCGATCCCGGCACCTTCGTCGTCCCCGGCATTTCCCGGGGTCTCATTGACCCTGATTTCTAGCTTCATCGCTGTTCCCTCCGGACCATGGTCATTCTCACCCGCCGAAGCGTGTTCGGCATCGTCCTCTCTTATCGGAAGGTATCGCTCTTTTCTTCAGTCGTTCGATGTCGGAGGTCGTCGGATCGGGTTGCCACTCCCGTAGCATCATGTTACTTTTGTCTCATGGATTCATTGAAGCTTCCGCTGATCCTTTTGGTTCTCCTAGCCGCTCTTACGGCTTTTTTCTTCATCCAACCCAAGGCTCAGCACCAAAAACCGTCAAAGGCGCCTACCCTGGGCCTGACGCCTCTGAAAACGGCTGAACTCCTCAGAAACGCCGAATCAGCCCTGGAGAAGAATGCGTTCGACGATGTCGTAAAGATCCTCGAGCCGGCCTCGGCCGGAGATGATCCAGCCGTTCAGGCACTGCTGGGCTATGCGCACGCCGGCCTGAAGAATTTCGAAGCGGCCGTCTCGGCGTTCGAAAAGGCGCTTGAAAAAAAGCGGGACATCCGTTTCGGATACGCCCTCGCATACACGCTCGAGTCGATGGGCGAGCCGAAGCGTGCCGGAGCCGTCTACAAGGACCTCGCCACCGCCCCCCTGCCGAAACAGTTGATGCTGAAAGTTCACCAGGGTCTCGCTCGCTGCTCGCTCGTGACGAACGATACCAAGGCAGCTCTGGATTCGTACAAATATATCATCCAGGAAGATCCTACGAAGCTCGAGCCATTCATCGGCATCCTGAAGCTGATGAAGGCATCCGGTATCTCGAAGGGCATCGACAAGCTTCGTGAACGGGGTGATTTGCTCCATAGTAAAAATTATAGTTACTGTTATTGGATCGGCGCCGTTTATTTCGAGGCAGGCGAGTATGACAAGGCGCTCGACCTGTTCCGCGCATGCATCAAGCTCGATCAGCGGAACTCATCACCATATTACTATATCTATAGAATTCTCCGAAAGTCCGGGAAGACTGCGGAGGCGCTCGAGGAACTCGAACGCTTCCATGCGCTGAATCCCAACCTGCCGTATATCTTCTTCGAGGCGGCAATCGACGCGAAGACGGCCAACCGTCTTGATATCGCCTTCAAATTTTTCCGAACCGCCCTCACGATGGATCGAGGTCTCCTCGGCCGTGACGACCAGGGAACGATCGCAGCCGTCGAAAGGTTCGTGAAGGCTCGCGGGACAGCCGAAGAAAAAGCGTTCCTCAAACCGTTCCTCGCGTTCATCAACAGCGAGTTCTCGAACGCCTCCCGACAGGCGCACGCGATTCTTCCCTCACTGAAAAACCCGTTACTGCGAGCAGATGCCGAGCGTCTGATCGCTGAAGCGGACGTCGTCCTGAAGCGCGAATCCGCCTACAATGCGTATCTCGCGAAAGCCAACGCAGAACGCAATGCCGCGGTCGCCGCTCTCCAGAACCAACTCGCCGTCAGGCGCAGCACTGCGCCTGACGATCCCGGTTCCCAGCTCGACGACATCAAGCGGGCCGCCCTCAACAATCCCCGCGACGCGAAGCTCCAGTATTCCACGGCCCTCAAACTTGCCCGCGCCGGTGATATTCCGGGGGCGAAACTGTTTCTCAACGAAACACTCAGGGCAAATCCCGGCATCAGCGAAGCCCATTTCTCGCTTGCAAAGATTCTCCATTTCGAGGGGAATCGCGCCGATGCCGCCGCTCAGCTTCAGCAGGCCATCAGCATCAAGCCAACCGACAGCCAGTATCGTTCCCTCCTCGCGTCGATTCTCCTCGAAGACGGCGAGACCGAAAAAGCGGAACAGGAGGCCAGGGCATCGCTTCTGAACAATCCCAACAACGGCGAAGCCCGCCTGGTGCTGGCACGCACGTTCGCAACATCCGACAGGCGGGAAAACGCCCTCGAGGAAATCGAGGTCGGCCTTGGTCTGGAAACCGATCCGGAACGGCGGGCTCGCTTCCTCGAGCTTCAAAAAACGCTCAAGGGCGAACGCTGATCACGCTTTCCCCGTACGTTCGCACCGGCTTTCGAGCGCCTTCGCGTCGTTCCACCAGACGTCCAATTCGGAGATCGATCTGCCTTTAAACCCGCCTGCGGCTTCGGCGCGTTCTTCAACCTTACCGAAGCGGCGGACGAACTTCCCGGTCGACCGCCGCAATGCCTCCTCGGGATCGACTCCCAGAAGTCTTGCGGCATTGATGATCGAAAAGAGCAGATCGCCCAGCTCATCCTCGGCGGCGTCGACGTCCTCCTCGGTGAGCGTGCCGGCCAGTTCTTTTGCCTCTTCCGCGATCTTGTCAATCGCGCCACGGGCCTCGGGAAAGTCGAACCCAACCGATGCCGCTTCGGCCTGTATCTGAAATGCTGCCTTGAGGGGGGAAGCAAACGCTTCGACCTCCTGCATGCGCGATGAAATGCGGGCTCTACGGGCTTTTTCGTCCGTCTTGAGCTTTCCCCAGATATCGACGACCTGTTCCGGAGTGAGTTTCTCGCCGTCGGGGGTGGCAAAAACGTGCGGATGACGGCTGATGAGCTTTTCGCAGATGCCCTTCATCACTTCCGTCATCGTGAAGGTGCCGGTCTCCGCTGCCACCTGGGCATGGAACGCGATCATCATCGCGAGGTCCCCGAGTTCTTCACAGAGGTGAAGCGGATCCCCTTTGTCGATCGCCTCGGCTACCTCGTTTGCCTCTTCGAGAACGAATTTTCTCAGGCTTGCGTGATCCTGCTTCCGGTCCCATGCGCAGCCGTCTGGGGCTCTGAGGCGAGCCATGATCTCGAGCAGTCGCCGGAACTGAACCGGCGCTTCGTCAAGGAATGAGTTCCGTAGCATTCTTCCCGTCCTCGGTTCGTTGGAGTCTGGATGTTTTACCGTTTCCCACGGCGGTTTTCAAGTATCTCGCGTTCGTCCCCGCGGATGCCGGCCAGCGTCCATTTTTTCAGCGACTCGAGGCGAAACAGGATGTTCTCTGCAACCTGCCCCGGCGTCCCGTGGGCGGGAACCGTCAGTGACGCACATTCGCGGTACAATTCGTAACGCTGGGAATGGAGGTGCTTCAAATCTTCTCGGTTCTTCCCGTTCGCGACCGGGCGGTGGGCACGCTGATGTTCTATATGGTTCCATATATTGTCAAAGGGAGGATCGACGAAGATCGTGACGGCATTTTCCCGCAGCAGATCGCGATTCGATTTTCGCAGGACAATCCCTCCCCCCGAGGCGATCACGGCTGGCGGGCGGATGGCGGCTACGGAGATGAGGATGGCCC
>JAGOCE010000176.1 GCA_017998915.1 Candidatus Ozemibacteraceae bacterium | reverse complement strand
CTCCGTCGGATTTGCCGTCCTTGCCGGCATGTGTATCAAGGACAGGCTGGAACTGAGGTGGTTCATCGCCGGCATCGCCCTGTTCACGATTCTTCCGGCCAACATCTGGGCAGGCTGGCTCGCCGCGGCGCTGATCGCCGTCAGAACCTATCGGACTGAACATGGCTCCATCTGAAATCGCGCCGCTGCTCGCAGAACGCCAGAACGGAACAGCTTTCGGCAAGCTCATGTTGTTCAGGGTCGCCTTTCGGAGCTTCTTCCTGCAGGCGTCCTGGAACTACCGTGGCATGATGAACATGGGCTTCCTGTATGCCCTGCAGCCAGCTCTCGACGAGCTGTATCCGGCCGGTCCCGCGCGCAAAGCGGCGTATGAGCGTCATCTCGAGTATTTCAATACGAACCCATATTTTTCATCCCTCGTGATGGGAGTCGTTCTGTCGCTCGAGGAGCGGCTCGCTCGAGGCGAGATCGACGCGGAGATCATCCATGACACGAAGGAAGGCTTGATGACGGCCTGCGCCGCCGTCGGCGACGGCTTTTTCTGGGACTCGTGGCGTCCCTTCGTGGCGGCAGCAGCTCTGACCCTGGCATTCGGGAATTTTTTGCTCACCCCAATTCTCTTCCTGGTCGTGTATAATATGCCCCACCTGTATTTCCGATTCCGCGGGATATTCTGGGGGTACCAACTCGGCACAGACGTCATCAAGCTTCTCAAGACGTTCAACATCCAGCGCGCGCGGCTGGCGTTGCGATATGCAACCATCGCCCTGCTCTGCTATCTCGTTCCGAACCATGTCAACCTGCACACGCCGTTCCTGCTCTCCAACCTGCCGCTCGAGTATTTTTATATCGGTGAAAAACTCGTGCAGGGAATCGGCGCCGCACTGCTGGTCGGCCTGGCGGCAGCCGGATATCGCGCGAAGGTCGACGTGCTGATGATCTCTTTTCTGCTCATGGTCATGGCCCTGGTGCTTTACCACTGGGGAATTCTCATTTGAAGGGTCCGAGATGAAGCGCAAGGAAGTCGAGATAAAGAACAAGTTCGGACTGCATGCCCGGCCGGCATCGATGTTGGTCAAGCTGGCAACGACGTTCGAGTCTGATGTCCAGCTCGTGAAGGATGACACCGAGGTCAATGCCAAGAGCATTCTCGGCGTCATGATGCTGGCCGCCGGACCGGGACACACCGTCACGATCATCGCCGACGGCGCCGACGAGGAGGCCGCGGTCGAAGCGATCAAGACCCTCATCGACAGTCGGTTCGGCGAGGAAGAGGCCTGATCCGGTCCATGAACGAACCCAGGTCGCCTGTCCAGCTGTCCGGCATCACGGGCTCCGTCGGCGTTTGTTACGCCCGCGCCTATGTGTACCGGCGGCGAATCGAGGTCGTGAAAACCCTTATCCCTCCAGAGCATCTCGAGAGCGAGCTCGAACGCCTCGAGGCCGCGGCGGCCCTGACCCGCCGGGATATCCTTGCCGCTCAGAAAGAAGCACTGGAGAAGCATGGCGAGAAATATGCCGCCATTTTCGAGTCCCATCTCCTGATGCTGACCGATCCCCAGTTCAAGCCGCAGATGGTGCGCCGTCTCAAGGCCGAGAAGGTGAACGTCGAAAGCATCGTCCGCGAAACCGTCGACGCGCTCCAGGCAGCGTTTTCGGCCATCGAGGACACGTATCTCCGCGAGCGGGCCATCGACATCAAGGACGTCGGTGACCGGCTTCTGCGGCACCTGATGGGTCTCGAAGGTCCGGCGAGAGAAATCGGCGACGAGCCGTTCGTCCTGATCGCCAACGAGGTGACGCCTTCCGAACTGCTCGATTTCGCCAAGGGAAAACTCCGCGGCGTCTGCCTCGAGTCCGGCGGCGCCACTTCGCACGCGGCGATTCTTGCGGGAGCCCTGGGCATTCCCTCGGTGTTCGGCCTCGTCGATCTTGCGCGCGTTGCACATACCGGAGATTATATACTTGTTGATACACGGCGCGAGGGAAGCGTGACTCTTCACCCCGATCCGTCGATGTTCGCCTCGATCGTCTCCGCTGAACCCGCTGAGGGGGCGGAGAAATCGTCCGAGGTCAGCGGCGAAACGACCCGCGACGGCGTCCGGCTGGCGTTGGGAGCGAACATCGCCCGCACCGAGGAGCTCGCGGCGATGAAAAGCCGTGGCATCAGCCGGATCGGCCTGTTCCGGAGTGAGTTTCTGTTCATGGAGAGCATGGATCTGCCATCCGAAGGGTTCCAGGAGTCCATCTACCGCCAGGTGCTCGACGCGGCGCCGGACATGACCGTCCTGCGCACGATGGACATCGGCTCCGACAAGCCCGTCAAGTATCTCCCCTTTTCCCATGAAGTGAACCCAGCCATGGGATTCCGATCGATCCGGTTCCTGCTTTCCAGGCCAGATGTTCTCGAGCCGCAGCTGCGCGCGATGATCCGCGCCGGCGACGGCCGGAATTGCCGCATCATCTTTCCGATGGTGTCGGCGCCAGAAGAGCTCGATTCGATCGCGACAGTCTGGAACCACGTATTGGATCAGGTTTCCCCGACGAAACCGCCGGAATGGGGGATCATGGTCGAGGTGCCGTCTGCGATGTTCATGATGGAGCATATCGCTCGCCATACGAGGTACATCAGCCTCGGCACCAACGATCTGTTACAGTTTTTCTACGGGATCGACCGCACGAACGAGCGACTCACTCGCCTGGCATCCCCTCTCTGCAGCCCCTTTCTCAGGTTTCTGTTCTACTGCGTCGCCGCCGCCCGCGGCGAGGGGATCAAGGTCGGCATCTGCGGCGAGATGGCCGCCGACCCCACCGGATTTTTGACGCTCGCGGGCATCGGCATCGAGGAGATGAGCATGCGGCCTGCCGCAGTCACGTTGATGCGCAAAATAATTCCAAATATAACATTAAAAGATATAGTTTTATTCGTCCAGGAGACACTCGCCGAGGGACGACAGGCTGATCTCGCCGCCGAATATGCTCGCATGTTCCCGGCCCTGGGCGAACTGGCGGCCAACCCGGGAGGATGAATCCCGGGTTGCGATCCGATCCTGCTTTGCCGGCAGGAGGGCGCCGCGAGAAAATGCTTTTCATGGTCCGAACAGATTGGTAGAATACGTGCAAGATCCCGGTGCGGGGTCAAGAAAAGACGGAGGTCCATATGCAGTGTCCCGGCTGCGGTTTTGAAAACGAGAATGACAACAAATTCTGCAATATGTGCGGGATGTCCCTGCCGACAAGCGGCGGCGGTTCCGCGACTCCGCTTGAACGGGCCCCTCTCGACCTCGACCTGTCGCTCGATTTTTCTGATACGACCGGTACGACCGGCGACGGCAAGGCCCCGTCCGGAACGCTCGATCTGGGCGGCTTCGACCTGACGCCTCCGACCACGGGCGCCTCGACGGACAACCTGACACTCGACCTGGGCATCCCATCCGGCGGCGCGTCGGAATCGGCCCTCGATCTCAATCTCGACACGTCAACCGGCGCCACAGGCGGCTTCGACATATCCTTCGACTCCAAGGCAGCACCCGCCGGCCTCGAACTGGACACCCCTTCGCCTGCCGTGCCCGATCTGAATCTCGGTGGCGCACCCGAAGGCCTCTCGCTTGATCTCGGCAACGGCCCCGAAAGTCTGTCCCTGGACCTCGGCGACGCCCCCGCCGGAGGCTCGTCTGAACTCGACCTCAGCGAATTCGAACTGAAAAGCCCGGGCCAGCCGTCACAGCCGGCCGGAGCTTCGGCCTCGACTCCATCCGACATCGGCTTGGAGCTCAATCTTGAAGCCCCTTCCATGCCCATCGACCTGGAAGACGCCGAGGCCATGCAGACCGCCAATACCGCCCCCCATCCAGAAGCCCCCATCGTCCTGACACCTTCCGCGGAACCGTTGGCGACGACGGAAACCGTCGAGGAATTTTCGCTCGACGTCGGTGGCAACACAGGCGAATCTGCCACATTCGAGTTCGGCGATCTTGACGCACCGACGACCGCACCCACCGCTCCCGAAGCACCCGAAACGGCGACCGGACTCCCGGCCGTCGAAGAAGCTGATTCGGCTTTCCTCGATCAGTTCATCCTTCAGACTCCTGCAGCACCCCCATCGAAGCAACAAGCGGCTTCGGCCAGACCTCAGCCGCGCCCAGAACCTGAACCCACGCTGGAGTTTTCGCTCAGCGACGAGATGCCGGCTGCGACCGAGGCACTCGACATTGCATCCGAAACCCGGGAACCTGAAATCCCGGCAGCCGATGTCGACGAGGACCTCGCCGGCCTGTTCATGGGGATCGAAGGCAAGGCCCCTCCTGCGCCAACACCCGCACCTGCCCCGACACGTCGTCCGGCTGCACCGGCGCCGGCCCCCGAACCGGAAGAACTGCATGTCGAGCTCGATACCATTTCTATAGATACAACTATTGAAATAAAAGATCAGGGCACCGCGCCCGCCATTCCGACCTCGATTCTGCCCCCTTCCCTCCCCACCACAGATTTTCTCTCCGAAACGGAACAGGCTCCCGCCCCCGTGCTCGAGGAGATGCCGCCGCTGACCCCGAAGCAGGAACTCGAAGAGTGCCGCCGTCGCCTCGCCGAGACGAAAGATCCCGACGCGCGGTATTCCCTCGTTCTCGAGATGAAGGAACTCAATCAGCCGGAAGGGTATCCCGACTTCGTGAAGCTGCTTGGCGACGAGCTGAAGGACATTCGGGAAGTCGCCGCCGAGTATCTCGGCGACGCCGCCGTCAAGGAGGCCGTCCGGCCGCTGATCCAATGCCTTTCTGCGGGTGACGCCTCGATCAAGTTCATTGCGGCCCGCTCGCTCGGCAACATCCGCTCTGATGAGGCCGTCATTCCCCTGATCAAGCTCCTCGAAGAGGACAACGATGATTTGCGCTACGTCGCTCTCGAAGCGCTCGGCAAGATCGGCGTTCCGTCGGCACTCAAAGCCGTCTCGGCCTTCCTCAAGAGCCGCAACCACGATCTCCGGTTCATCGCCTGCGAAGCCATCGGCAACATCCGCGAGCCGCAGTCCGTCAACATCGTCCTGCCAATCCTCAAGGATCCCGACTTTGAAGTCAGGCTCAAGGCCATTGAGGCCCTTGGCAAGATCGGCTCCACTGCCGCCTGCGACCAGCTTCTGGTCATGCTCGGCGAGGACAACGAGCGGCTCCGGCTCGCGACGATCCAGGCGCTCGGCCAGATCAAGAATCCGAATGCCGTCGACGCGATGATCGACATCTTCCAGGTCAGCACGCCGCAGATCAAGGAGAAGATCATCTGGTCGCTCGGCGAGATCGCAAGCGACCGCGCCGTCGATCCGCTGCTCAACCTCTCCCAGGCGTTCAACGCGAAACAGGTCCAGCTGGCCATCGAGGCGTTCTCCAAGATCAAATCGCCGAAAGCCTGCCGGTTCATCCTTGGCATCCTCGACCGCTCCGACAAGACCGTTCGCATCAAGGCGATCGATGCGCTCGGCGAGATCGGCGAAAAGGCAACGGCCGGCAATCTCGTGCCATTCCTCGACGCCCCCGAACCCGAACTGAAGATCGCTGCCGCCCAGGCTCTCGGCAAGATCGGAAACCCGGTTGCTATCGATCCCCTCGTTAACAGGCTATCCGACTCCGAACGCGATGTGCGGCTCCACGCGATCGAAGCCCTAGGCATGATCCGCGGGGCAAAGGCGATTCCGGCGCTCGTGCGTTCGCTCGGCGAGCAGGACGAGCAGATCGTCGCCAAGGCCGAGTGGGCCCTGTGCGAGCTCCAGGAGATGGCGGTGGAGCCGCTGACGAAAGCTCTGTCGGTCGAGTCGGCGCCGGTGGTTCCCTCGCTGGTCCGCGTTCTTGGTCGCATCGGAAACATCCGCGCCATCTTCCCGCTCATCAAAGTTCTCGAAACGGCCACTGCTCAGCTCAAGAAAACCGTCGCCGACAGCCTGCTTGCGATCGACAAGCACCTCACCGAAGAGAACCCGATCTCGGTTATCCTGAAGGAGGGGTATTCCTGGGCGCAGTTCTCGATTGCAGAAGCGCTCGCCGGCATGGATGACGAGCGCGCATTCGACCTGCTGATCAAGATCGCGCGCGACACCCTGACCGACAAGGATTTCAAGAAACTCGCCGGGATCCCCGACAAGCGGATCGTCGAGTGCAGCATGCAGATCCTGCACCTGATCAAACTCAACGTGGCGCAGCTGTTCGCAAAGGTCGGGAACGACAAGGCAATCCCCGTCATCCGCGACTTCTTCGCTCAGGGTGACAACTCCCAGCGCCAGTGGTGCGTCGAGGCACTCGGCGGTATCCAGACCGAAGGTGCGCTCGATGCCCTGATCGACATCCTCAAGAAGCCCGAGTTCCAGATTCCCCTCGATCTGCTCAGCAAGCAGTTGATCGCGAGCAAGAGCCGGAAGCTCGTTGAGAAGCTGCTCCTTGCGGCTTCCCACCCCGCCGAGCCGGTGCGGTACGCCATTGCCTCCGTTCTCGGCGAAACCCGCGACCCGCGCGCAATCCGCACGCTGTCGCAACTGGTGAAGGATCCGGCCGACAAGGTCCGAGGCGCCTCTATCGAGGCCATCGGCAAGATCGGCACCACGGCCGCCGTTCCGCCCGCCATCGAAGCCCTCAAGGATGCCGTCGAGGCCGTCCGGGCCAAGGCAGCCCAGGTGCTGGGCGAACTCAAGGATACGGCGGCTGTCGAGTTCCTCGAGAAGACGGCCGGCGACACGTCGGAACTCGTGCGCCAGCTGTCGGTCAAGGCCCTCTCGCAGATGGCCGACGCCCGCGTGCCCGACATCATCATCAAATCGCTGAGCGACAAGTCGGCCGTCGTCCGCGGCACCGCCGTCGAAACCCTCGGCCAGCGCAAGGAGCGGATCGCCCTGCCGCATCTCATCAAGTCGCTCGAGGATTCCGCCGAGTCGGTGCGGGAAAAGGCCGCCGCCGCGCTCGCCCTGATCGGCGACACCCAGGCGATCCTGCCCCTGCTCGCCAGACTCGACGATCCGTCCCCGCTCGTGCCCCTCGCGTGCAGCGAGGCGATCGTCAGCTTCAAGTCCAGGGCGTATCTCGTCCTCGTCGAGGCCCTCAAGCATCCCGAGGAACGGATGCGGCGCCATGCCTGCGACCTCCTGATCCGCATCGGCGAGGAAACCCTGGTCCAGCGGCTCCTCAAGCTCGCCAGCGACCGCAACAACAATCTTCGCGAGAACATCGCCCGCATCCTTGGCCGCATCGGCGGCGAGAAGGTCGTCGACACGCTCGTTCTGCTGCTCGCCGACCGCAACGGCTCGGTGCGGCGCACTGCGGCCGAAGCGCTGGGCACGCTGCGCGACATCCGCGCGATCGTCGCCCTCAAGAAGGCCGAGCGCGACCAGACCCGCGAAGTCCGTCAGGCCGCTTCAACAGCCATCCAGGAGATCTTCAAGGCCAACAAACTCACCTGATCCATTGTCGTATCGTTCTTCACCGAAGCGGGGCAGAGAACCGTCTCTGCTCCGCTTTTGTGCAGCAGTGACACCCGTTTCGGACCCTTCCAAATGAATATGCTTAACTATTTTTCACCCCGATTCGCCCGCGCGCTCCTGGTCCTTCTGACCGCCGTCGCCTTTTTTCCCGCCCTCAGCGCCGGTTTCATCACCTGGGACGATCCTCCCATGGTGCTGCACAATCCGTATTACCACGATCTTTCTCCGGAGGCGCTGTACCGTCTCTTCACGCAGCCGTATCTGAGCCTGTATCAACCCCTGACGGTTCTGACGATCGCGCTTCAGTATCGGATCGCGGGCGTCGATCCGTTTTTTCTCCACCTGGTCAACCTCCTGCTCCATCTCGCCAGTGTCATGCTGGCATTCGAACTGGCGAGAAAACTCGGTCTGGGCACGGGAAGCGCCTTCGCGGCGGCGTTCCTGTTCGCCGTCCACCCGTCGCGCGCCGACTCGGTGTCATGGCTCACGGAACGGAAAGACGTCCTGTTCGCATTTTTCTATCTTCTCGGATTATATCTGCATCAATATAACG
>JAGOCE010000175.1 GCA_017998915.1 Candidatus Ozemibacteraceae bacterium | reverse complement strand
AGATCTCGAGGAGAAAGAGTTCGCGCGTCTGCTCGAGATCATGCAGCGGATTCCCGAAATGAAAAATGTTGCTCAATATATGAGAGGGTGTATGGAATTCGTCCGCAAGTCGCCGGACCTCATCGCGAAATATTCCCAGGACCCGGCTGTCAAACAGTATCTCCAGGACTACACAGGGCGTCCGGGAATGCCGGTCAGCTCAGGCCAGCTCATGGACCAGACCTCGAACATCCTGTCGAATCTGAACCTGCTCTCGGCGCCGCATCCGGCACGATGATGGGGTCACCGTCGAGCTTTCCGGTAATCAGCAACGGAGGGGAGTCATGAAAAACCGAGGCAACGTCTTCCTGATCATCATCGGAATCCTTGCCGTCATCTTCACCGTCGCGACGTTTTTCATGCGCGGTACCGTCGAGGAAACCTACCTGACAGAGCGTTCACACCGGGCGATCCACGCTCAGTGCCTCGCGGAAGCAGCGCTCGAACGCGCGATGTCGATTCTCTCGAAAGAGCTGAATGATCCCGAAAAGATGAAGGATCCGACGTCGCTGGCACACCGTCTCCGGCTTCCGATGCAGACGAAGGGCGGTTCCTACGACGGTCTCGGCAATGCTCTCGGAAACGATCTACCCCTCGATACATCCTCGGTCGGCGAGCCGGTAATCCTCACGAGGGACCAGTTGCAGACTCCCACCACAAAAGAACTCGACGAGATGGTCGATTTCATGGTCGGAAAATCAGGAACCCCTTATGATGTGAAGATCACGCTCAAGCTCGACAAAGCCCTGAAGATCGCCCCCGGACCGGATTCCGGAGCTGACAAATACAAGGTGCCGGGTGTCGACTGCGAGTATGCCGTCCATTCCGGCCTCATGGATTTTCTCGATAACAAAGGCTATACCGCTCTCACGCTCTCTCTGCCGAAAAATGCGAGATGGCTGGCGCTCAACATCAACCTCGGCCTGCCGTTTCTGAACGTGGATCTGATCGACTTGATGATGGAAGTATTCCCCGACAGCTGGGCTACTGAGATCGATAAATACCTGACCTTCGACGGGATGTTGGATAAAATCCTGGGAGATCTCTATCCTTACGAAATCCATCTTGCGGCCGGAACGTTTCCGGATCTCGCCGCCAAGCTTGGCGGGGCTGCCGTGCCGGCGTTTTCCGAAAACCGGTGCGTCGAAAAATACGGGTATCTCACGATCGACGCAGAAGCCTCGATCACGTACGGAGATTCAAAAACGACCACGAAGCACGTGCTCGCTACCAAGGAGTTCAAGTGCGCCGATGTCGAGCCGGTGGCGCCGTGCTACAGCTTCTTCATCTCGAACCTGAACGATGAGAAGATCGTGTTCAACGATGCCGGCGGTCCGTTGACGGTCCAGAATTTTCCGAAATTGAAGGGGCTTTTGGGCAAGGATGCCGGCGAATACTATGCTTTTCCCGGGCTGATCCGGGTGAATGGCACGAAGCCGACCATGTGCAATGTCTCGTTTTACGGGAACCCGACGAGTGGCGACATCGCCAATTTCGCAAAAGTGTCGGAGATAATCCTCATCACCGATGTCGATATAGCGATGCCTCAAAAAGAGTTTTCGGTCTACAGCCGCGAACCGCACAACCAGACATCGACACCGGTTCCGTCGGAAGCCAAGGGCATGAAAGCCGGCATCGACAACGCTCTCAACGGAGTCGAAGCCGATTACAACACGGTGAAGGCGAATGTGATCAAGTCCATCAACCCCGATCCGCCCAAACCGAAGGAAGGAGCCGACAAGACGAGCACGCTCTCGTCCATCGCGAACAAGGTTGCCGGCATGTTCAACATCATTCCGAAGGTGAAGGGCTGCACGGTGTTCGAACCGCCCCTCCACCTGTTGCCGCTTCAAGGCCCTCTCTCTGCGCTCGACCCGTTCGAAAAGTGGGACTGGCCCCACAGCGGGGGGCCTCTTTCGTTCATGGGTGTCGGCCTTCCGGTCCCGCTGCCGGCGTTCGGCTCGACCGTGACGCATCTGTTCGGGCCCGGCGCCATCTATCCGACGATGACGCGCGAGATCGAAGGGTGTGTGCTGAAGCGTTTCGAACAGTGGCATTTCACGATCATGGGATTCCCGATGGGGCCGTTCCCGGCTGGCAAGCAGATCCCGGTCGGCATTCTGATGCCGCCGATCCCCATTCCGCTCGTACATACCCACGATGTCTGTGAAAAATACGAGTACAGTTTTTATCCGATGAAATCGACCGAGGACGCGAACAAGGAGCCCGACGGCGCGGTCACGATCTACGATCCGTCCCTGCTCGAGAACTCCCCGCCGAATCTGTATTCCGTCGAGCAGTATGCGAAGAAGGCAACATACTACTACGCAACGGAAAAGGACTTCATCGCCGATCTGCCGAACAGGATGATCGCCATCAACGGCAAGGAGTGCTACCGGCTCAACGGCATCACGTTCGTTGCCGACAATCTGACGCTCCCGCCGCCCGGCTCTGCGACGTTCAACGTCTACGGTCGTGGCTCGATCGTCTCTGGTGGCAATGTTACGCTTCACGGAAACGTCGAGGATCCGTATACCGATGACCAGGAAACAGTGGCCGGTACGCCCCGAACGGTCTTCAGCCTGATCGCGCGGCGCGGCGGCGTAATTCTCGACGAGGGAGCGCCGAGCGATCCCGTCCGGTTCGAAGGCTCCCTCTACACCGACAAGGGGCTGGCGATCTTCCCTGACAAACGCCTTGAGATAAGGGGCAACTGGATTACGAATACCTTCAACAAGGCTTCGGCGCAGGGCGCCGTGAATATCACCTACGTCGGCTACAAGACGAGATCAACGCTGAACTCGATCCACCCGAAACAGGGAAAATACGATCCCGAGCGGTATCAGGTGACGCTCACCCCCGGCTGGGAAGCCTGGAGGATCCAATGAAACGGTTTCCCGCATGGGCTCGTGGAGTGACCTTCATCGAGATCATGATCGCCGCGTTCATCCTGGCTGCGGCGCTTCTGCCGGTCCTATCAACGATTCAATATGGGTCGAAGTCCACCGTGAAGGTGAACAACTACTCGAAGGCCATGCGACTGGCGTTGGGGCTCGTCGAAGAGTGCAAGTTCGTTCCCATGAAGACGATCATCAAGGACTACGAAGGCCTTGCGGACAACACCTGGGAAGTCCTGAACGAAAACTACTACCCGAAAACGAAGGAGTCCCTCGGCGAGTTCGCTTCACAGTTGAAAGATCTCAAATGGGAAGGGAAATTGAAGGTCCGCAAGGGAAAAGTGCGGCCGAACGAGCCTGAAATGGTCCGCGAGGTCTGGATCCAGGTCGATGCACGGTGGACCGAGGGCGACAAGACCGGCGTGCGGCAGGTTCGTATATCTAATGCTATATATAACACCGAGTCTGACTGACCGGATGCTCGCGAAGGGAGAGAAAACATGCGCAAATCAGGTGTGACGCTCGTCGAAGTCATGATCGGCGTTCTTCTTTCCAGCATCGTTCTCGGTGGGGCTTATCAGGTCTGGACCGCATCGCGGCGGAATTTCGCGAAGGCGAACGCCCGTCAGACGCTCCAGTCGGAGATCCGAAAGTCGATCGACCAGATCGCCCTGGATTTCAAGGCGATCAAGGCAGGGACTCTGGATGTGGCTGGCGCAGCTGACGGCAACTCCGGGACGATCAAATTTCAGCGGTTTTTCGAGAATAAAGACGCGAACAGGATCGACTCGAAGGGCGTCTCCGACGTGATGTATGAGTTCCGGAAGCCGAGGCTGTACCGCACCGTTGCTGGCCAGGGACAGAAACTGCTCTGCTCGAACCTGAAGTCCTTCGACCTTGCGCGCGGGGCTGAACCGGGAGCCCTGATGCCGGACGGGATGCAGCAGACCGCTCAGGCCCGGATCGACATTTCCCTGACCGGGGCGATGCAGGTGCCGGTGACGGGGGAAATGATCGAGCACAACGAGAAAACCACCGTTGTGATGCGCAACGAGTTCATCGCTGCCGCACCGGCCAAGAGTTCGATCGCCATGTCGGAGCTGACGAACGCAACCGAGAAGATGACAGGGACCGATGGCGAGTCGTCGATGTTCGCGACGGCACTGACGGCTGAGGCGCTGAAGGACGTGTCTTCAGAGCAATTGGCCTTCATGATGCAGCGCGAATCTCAATCGCTGAACAACGCAAAAACGGAGATCGAGAAAGCCAACGACCAGCTGAAAGGCATCGATGCGAAAGGTGCGGCCACTTGGTACAATCCCTTCACATGGGGCGGCACGAATACGGAAGTTTCAAGGATCAAGGAAAACCTGATGGAGCACGACAAGCTCGCCGATGTAGACAATGACGTCAAGGCCCTTCGTGCGATCATCGATCGCGACGAGGAGACGTTCATCAAACGGTCGCTCGAAAAAACCGGCGCGACGCTTCCGGCCGACGAAAAGGAGCAGCAGTCCTATCGGCAGGCATACGATCTGATGGTTAAGGACCGCGCGCTGAAACAGGCATACGAGAAGAACCCCGAGAAAGACGACCAGGGAAATGAGATCCCCTACAAGAGCCTTCTCGACGGTTTTGACGAATCGAAGCTCAAGCAGGGAAAACAGTATGACAGCCAGGGCGCCGAACACGACTTCACCGAATCGGATGATGATTTCAAGAAACGCTGCGATGAAGCGAGAAAAATCAAGGAAGCCTCGACAAAAATGGACCTGACCTGGATGGACTCGGACGATGCCAAGGAAGAGGTGAAGCAGTACACCGCCGCCAAGGATCTCGTGGACATCGCCGTCGTGAAGCAATCCTACATCCAGAGCCGCGACCTTGCTCAGGGAAATATCGACCTCATCGGGAACGAGCAGAAATCACGGCGCTGACGGTTTCGCCCGTCGCCAGTACCAATCTTCACCGGTTCGCCTCGAGGGCGGGTTTCAAACCCGCCCCTACTTGTTTTTTGGTGATATTTCCTGCATGATGGAAAACGATGAGAGAACGGAATGACTCGCTTCTATCGCCGACAGTGCGATTTTCTGCCGGCGTCTGCCTTGGATTCGTTCTTCTCCTGCTGCTGGTGGCCGCCGGTTGCGGCTCGAACGGCGGGGGCATGGAAGACTGGCAGACGACGTCGGTCGGTCAGACGCTCGTAAATATAGAGGGAAGAATACTTTCCCCCGTCTCGGGGAGCGTGCGCGATTCCCTGGCCGGACTTCTTCCCCAAACCGCGGGGGGCGGGCAGGCGAATGCAACAGTCTTCGTCGAAGAGCGGCCGGAACTGTCTGCCGTCACCGACGGCGAGGGAAAATTTCTCCTCCAGAACGTGCCGGTCGGCAAATGGCACCTGATCGCCGAGATCGCGGCGGGAGATCGAGCCTACAGGCAACGTTCCGATCTCGTCAGCGTGTCATCGCAACATGTGACGTGGCAACTGCCGTCATCGCTTCAGCTCGTCTATGCCGCGAGGTCCCTGACGCTCCGGATACTCAACCGGGATTCAGGCGCGGCCGTATCCGGGGCGACGGTCACTCTTTGGGGCCGCACCGTCACGAGCAACATGTCCGGCGATGCCGCAATCGGTCCTGTTCCCAGCGGGTCCTGGCAGGTCGTCGTGAGTGCGGCCGGATACGAGAAACGGACGTTTCTGTTCTCGTTCAGCGATACGGGGCAGAAGACGGTCACGGTGGCTCTCACCCCGTCCACGGCCGTCGATCGAAACATCGCCCCGACCGTCGAGTTGAGCGCCGCGTTTGCCTCGCTGGGCACCGGTGGCCAAGGAAGTCTTCTCGCAACGGCGCTCGACCCGGATGGCGACGTTGTCCAGTTCACCTGGAGCTGCACGGCGGGTCGTTTCAGTAATGCCCAGGGACAGAGCACACTGTATACCGCACCTGCTGCCTCCGGCACATTTGTCATCGAAGTGACGGGGGATGACGGGAAAGGCGGTAGCGGTAAAGCCGCGTTCACGGTCTTTGTCGTCGACGGTTCGGGCGGCCCCGTCAATCCCCACAACCAGGCTCCCCTGAAGGCGTCATCTCCGATGCCCGAAAACGGGGCGAGCGGCCAGTCCGTTTCACCGATGCTCCGGTGGCAGGCCTCGGATCCCGATGGTGATGCGCTGGTCTACGACGTGTTCCTGTCGAAGCTCGGGAGCCCGGCGGCGCTGATCGCGAGCAACATCCCGAACCCGTATTGGCAGGCCACCGGCCTTTCTGTCTACCAGGACTATATCTGGCACGTCATCTGTCGCGACACCTCGGGAGCGATCAACACCGATTATTCTCAATGGCAGTTCAAGACGGGCGACGGCAACAATACTCCCCCATATACTCCCGAGAATCCGACGCCGACCGATAAAGCGCAGGGCCAGCTTCCCTCGATCCTCCTGACATGGATCGGCGGAGACCCGGATCCCTCGGACCATGTCACGTATGAGGTATGGCTCGCGACGGGGTCTCAAGCACCGCTGCTCGCGACAACCACGACCTTTCCCGTCGCACGAATCGAGAACCTTGCTCTCGGCACGACGTATTCATGGAAAATTGTCGCGTCGGACGAACGGGCCGGCGTAACGACAGGTCCCACCTGGAGTTTCAGGACTTACGATCGGCCGAACAATCCGCCTGGCGATCCGGTGGCCGTCTATCCCTCCGCTGGGGCGAGCGGCGTCGAGACCAGACCGCAGCTCCGCTGGGACGCGACGGAACCAGACGGAGACGCCATGACATACGATGTCTTCCTTGGCACGGCTGCTCCCCTGACATGTATTGCCAGCGGTGTATCATACACGTATCTTCTCGTTCCGGCCGTCCTGAAAAATAATACAAACTATTCATGGCAGGTCGTTGCGAAAGATACCGCGGGGCTGACCAATGCAAATCCCTCCGTCTGGACGTTCACGACGACGGTTCAGGCGAACGGAGCTCCCCTGGCGCCAACGTTGAACACCCCGGCGAACGTCGCCGCGAATGTCGCCACGCAACCGACCCTCTCCTGGACGGCGAGCGATCCGGACGGCGACGCGCTCACCTACGACGTGTTCCTCGGCCTGAACAGCACGCTTTCGACGCCTCTCGTCACGGGACTCATGACCCCGGTATACGTCCCGGCGGCCCTCGATGCCGGCCAGACGTATTACTGGAAGGTCCGTGCCTCCGACGGCACGGCATCGGCGACCTCCTCGACCAACAGCTTCACGACACTCCAGGAAATCACCGCCGACACGACGGCGCCGACGCTCCTCTCGGTCGTTCCGGCGGCGGGGGCGGCGGGCGTCGCGACGGAGACATCGATCACCTTCACCTTCAGCGAGCCCATGAGCCAGACGTCCGTGGAACAGGCGATTGCCTTGAGCCCTTCGAAAGGATATTCGAAAACCTGGGTATCGCCCTCCATTCTTCGCCTGACACCGACGACGCCATTCCGGCCCGGTGCCTATCAGATCGTTTCGCTTGCAAACAATTCGGCTACGGATCTCGCGCTGAACAAGCTCATCAACGGCGCACAGGCTGGTTTTACGATGGCGTCGGACCTGCCACTTCCGACGAGTTACCGCTCGGCCGGCTTCCCCATGACGATTTCCAGCGGGGAAACGGCGGTCGCTTCCGTGCCGAATCTCGGCATCGGTCGCAAACTTCTGGCGGCGGTGGTCGGCATCGATGCGACGGCGAGTATCCAGATCAGTCCGAATATCATTTCCGGGGGAGGATTCGTTCTCCCGGATTCATTCAAATCTACTCCGGAAGCTGCGATGCGGGAATTGGAACGGCGGCTTGCCTCCTATGGCAGGCCTCACGTCGATGGGAGCGCTCCATCCGCTTCGATCAGGACGTCCACCAGGGTTGGGGAAGAAAAATATTTCTATATTAGCTCATATAATAGCGTGGCGACGACGACGGAGTATCCTGAGAATGTCATCAAGGCCCGCTGCGTCAGCATGAATGACCAATTGTATATCTATGTGGATACATCGATCGGTTCGCCCGATTACACCCTCATCTCGAACATTCGGCTCAAATTCGAGG
>JAGOCE010000174.1 GCA_017998915.1 Candidatus Ozemibacteraceae bacterium | reverse complement strand
GCACCATCGCGATGTGCATCAACATGATCCCGCAGGTCATCAACGCAAAGCCCGGCCTGCACACCATGCTCGATCTCCCGATTCCGCGCGCCATCATGGGCGACATGCGCGAACAGATCCACGACTGATTCCAGGCTGCCACGATTCACCGGCGAAGGCGGAAACACAGCGTTTCCGCCTTCGTTGTATTGTCCGCCGATCGTTCCCCATTTTCCAGCAGAATCGCGTTGACAAACCCATCGGTCTCTCATTACTGTGCGAATACGCAGAATTCATCTGCATGGGAGGAATACATGAAAAACCTGCTGGTCCTGTGTCTCGCGCTTTTCCTTTCCGCATCGGCCGCCTGCGCCCAGAGCGATCTCGCGCCGGCCTACGAGAAAACGTTCGGAAACGGTATCGTTCTCGTCTCCCAGTCCGGCATGCCGGCAAGGGGGAAGTTCGATCCGGCCCAGTTCGATTACCGTGACGGCAAGTTTTTCATTCCGTCCGGGGCGACGGCCGAGTTCAACGTCAGAACCATCCTTCCCAAAGGCGTCACGCTGGGCGCGGCCTTGGAGAAGTTGAAAAAGGAACAGAGCCAGAACCTGAAGCATCACAAGACCGACTACTGCGTCTGGAAAGTCTGGTCCTCCCACGAAGGAGGAACGCTCCGGGCAAACATCAAGTGGCCCGCCAGCCTGAAAGACGAGCCGAACTGGGCCTCACCGCTCGAAGGCTTCACCAGTCTCGATCCCGAGGTCTACGACTGGACGGCTCCCGGTGCCTCGTACGAAGGCGACTTCAGAACCGCCTTCTGGTCCATGATGGCGGCCAGCCAGCCCGGTGAAAAGCTGTATGTCACGTTCCATGTATGCTTCGAATACCAGGTTCCGGGCGGCCAGGTCGAGAGCAAGTGGAACTCCGACAAGAACAAATTCGAAGATGTGGTTTCCAACGGAATGATCGCTTACGCCTATTCCGAGCCCCTCGCCGCTTCGACGGTGGAGTTCAAGTAAGACATCCTGCACGCCCTGATCGGACGTTCCCGCGGACACGTTCCGCGGGAATGTTGCTTTTCCGGGCTTTCGCCGGGAGGTGGATGAAAATTCCGACGCCGGAGTACGAAAAAACGGCACTTTTGGAAGAGTGTGCTGCGGGAAACCGCTTCCGATCGAACTTTTACTCATGGCACGAAACCTGCTTTTAGACGGGCAACTTTACATCGGAGGAAGAACAATGTCGGTTTCCAGGAAGCTCGTGGCAGTGGTCGTCGTTTTTCTGATGGTTTTCGCGGTTTCGGCGTTTGCCGGCTCGGTGAAAGACCTGTCGAAGCACCTGTGGACCTGGGCCGTCATGGAAGAACTCATGGATGAAGCCGCTCACGGCGGCATGCCGCCCATCGGGCCGGTGGAAGCCGAAAACACCATGCTCCAGGCGCAGGCCGAGGTCAAGGCCATCGTCGCCGGCATCACGACCGAAGAAGAGATGCTCGCCGCCCGCAAGCTCGCCGACGAGTTCGTGCAGATGGGCGACCAGCAGGAACGAGTGGGCCGCGCCCTCCACCGCCTCCTCGACCAGCACGGGAATTTCCTCAAATCTCACGGCACGACCGCAGAATAATCAGACGTTCTTCGCGGCCCCGAACATTCCACCAGGAACCGTTCGGGGCCGTTTCCTTTCTCTGTTCCTCGAAACACCTCGTGCGATATTCGAGGCCTGCGCTTCATGTATGATATGCAGGTATCAAAGGAGAATCCTACCGCATGACTGATTCACTGGAACTGCCTGTCTCCCGACCTGCGTTCATGCATGGACATACATCCCGCCGGTTCGTTGCGGCTCTCGCGATCGTGGTTTTCGCCCTGACTCTTCCGTCGCGGGCAACCCCCCTGGCTCAGGAGGATCTCGCGAGGCTCACGGCGGGGGTTCGGCAGATTGCGAAGACGGGGGTGCCGGGGCCGGTTGCATGCGTCGGCGAGGAGGCATTTCCCGTCGTTCTCGGAAAGGCAAAGGGATACGATCAACCGGTGGTCGCGGCGACTCGGTTCGGGAATGGGCGCGTCGTCGCGTTCGGACATGGCGGGATACTGAATGAAGAAGGCCTGAAGCAGGGAGATACGAAACGGTTCGTCGCCAACGCGGCTCAGTGGGCAGCCCGAACGCCCACCCCCGGAAACGTGAAACCCGTCGCGGGGCTGATTTTCGCGCTCGATATCTCCAGGCTGCTGAAGGAAGCGGGATTCGAGGTGAAGTTTCTCCGGTGTCCCGGCTGGAAGGACCAGCTCGCGGGTATCGACCTTCTCGTAGGCGACAATATCGCGGTCGACGAAGAGCATGAGAAGGCCCTTACGGCCTTTATCCGCGAGGGAGGCGGCTACCTGGCCACGGGCCTCGCCTGGGGCTGGATGCAGGTATATCCCCGGCTCGACTATACCAAAGACTATTCTTTGAACCGCGTTCTCACGCCGATGGGGTTGGCATTTGTCGACGGCTACATCGATGAAATCCCTCCGCTGAAGGCCGGCGATCTTGCATGGCTGCGGCGCGGCCATGCCCTCGACGCCCTCACGCTTCTCGAGACACGGCGAAGCGCGGGGCAAAACGAGTCGGCGGAGCAGGCGCTCGCCGTCGTTTCCAGCGCGTATCGCTGGCTGCCGCAGGGGACATCGCCATTCCGCGATCGGGTGCATGCCCTCGTCGAGAAGACGGCCCGGCCCGTCGTCCCGACCGACAAGCAACCGATCCGCACGAGCGATCCGCTTCCCCGGCTCGCCCTGCTCACGGACCAGTTCGACTCGCTGCTGAATATGACTTCAGATATGCGACCGGCCGAATCGGCAGCGGATTTTCCAGGGGCTCCGCCGGAAGACGCTCCGCGCGTCACCCGCGAGATCGACGTCGACCTCTCCGTTCCCGGCTGGACGAGCACCGGCCTGTGGGCGCTCGCAGGCAAAGCGGTCGAGATCACCCTCCCGAAATCGTGTTCCGGCGATGGATTCCGTATCCGGATCGGATGTCACACCGACGTTCTCTGGAACAATCCCGAATGGAAGCGGCATCCTGAGATCGCCCGCAGCTTCCCTGCAATGGCAGGACTCAACCGGGTGGCGAACCCGCACGGCGGGCTTCTCTATCTCGACATACCCCGTTCCCCGGACGGAATGGATCCCGGCCACGCGAAGATGCGCGTCGGCGGAGGCGTCGTCGAAGCGCCATTCTACGTCCTCGGGAAAACCGGCGCCGTTGAATGGAAACGCCTGCGCGACGCGCCTGCTCCCTGGGCCGAGCTCCAGTGCGACCGCATCGTTCTCACCATGCCTTCCGCTGAGATCAGATCTCTCGACGACCCAAAGCCGCTCATGGAGTTCTGGCACAAAGTGCTCGGTTGGTATGTCGATCTCGGAGCCCGTCCGCTCGATCGGCGCCCCCAGCGCATCGTGACGGATCGGCAGATTTCGAACGGCTGGCTCCACGCCGGATACCCGATCATGGGAAATATCGCGGTTTCCTACAAACTGGTGAAGCTCGAGGGCCTGACGAACCCTGAGAAGGATGTCGAAGGAGCGTGGGGCTTCTGGCATGAACTGGGCCACAACCACCAGCGGCCCGAGTGGACGTTCGCCGGGGCCGGCGAAGTCACCTGCAATCTTTTCTCGCTATTCGTCGAGGAAAAGATCCGGGGAATCCACCCCAAAGACCATCCCTGGATGTCGAGCCATCGGGAGAGCGTCCGCGCCTATCTTTCCCACCCCGATTACGAAGTCTGGAAGAAGAGCCCGGGAATCGGTCTGTGCTTCTTCGCGAATCTGCAGGCCGTCTTCGGCTGGGAGCCCTTCAAGAAGATCTTCGCCGGGTATGCGGCTGCCCCCGATCACGAACTGCCGAAAACCGACGAGGCAAAACGCGACCAGTGGCTTGTCAGGCTGAGCCACGCGACAGGCAAGAACCTCGCCCCGGAATTCGACAGGTGGGGCATCCCGGTGTCGGCAACCGCCCGGAAGGAGGTCGCGAGGCTCCCCTCCTGGCGGTCGCCGGACTGAGCCGCTCTATTTCTGCACGGGAACCGTTCCGGATGCCGGGTTCGGGGCGCCAGGGATCGTGATGTCGATCTGGTGCACCATTCCGAACTCGTCGAGTTTCCCGTCGAAGTCGGCGGGCTTTCCGAGAACGACGATCTTGAGCTTGTCGGGCTGGAGATACTGCTTGGCGACTCGCAACACATCGGCCTTGGTCACCTTCTCGATGTTTCTCTTGGTGATCTCGAGGAAGTCTCGCGGATAGCCGAAGAATTCCAGCTCCACGAGTCGGTCGATGATCTTGGACCTGCTGTCGAAATTGAACACGAACGAGTTGAGATACATGTCTTTCGCCGTGTTCAACTCTTCATCCGTGATCTCCGACGTGCGCAGGTCTTCGATCTCCCTGAACAACGACCGGATCCCCTTCACCGTGTTTTCCGACTTGGTCGAGCAGCCGAAATAGCAGATGCCCTCGTGATCATATCCTGAGCCGAAGGCGCCGAAGACGGAATAGGCGAGCCCCTGGTCCGACCTGACTCGCTTGAACAGGCGCGAGCCGAACCCGCCGCCCAGGACATTGTTCATGACCTCGAGCGCAAAATAGTCGGGATTATTCATCAACCCGCCGAGATGGCCGATCAGGATCACGCTCTGGTTCACGTCGTCCTTGGCGA
This sequence comes from Candidatus Ozemibacteraceae bacterium, assembly GCA_017998915.1. Lineage (GTDB taxonomy): Bacteria > Muiribacteriota > Ozemobacteria > Ozemobacterales > Ozemobacteraceae > MWAR01. Next base: position 3,361 of record JAGOCE010000174.1, on the reverse strand, counting down.
TCAGGTTCACCTTCGCGGCGGCATATTCACTGACCTCGGGCACCTTGCTCGGAGGCGTGTCGCCCCTGGCAAGGCCGCCGAACGTTTCCGTGAGTTTCTTCTTCATCTCGTCGATCTTGAAATCGCCGATGACCGCGACCATCATCCGTTCGGGATGAAAATGCTTCGCGTGGAAAGCGATCAGATCGTCGCGGGTGATCGCGTCAATCGTGGCATACTCGGTGTGTCGCGCATAGGGGCTGTCGGGGCCATACACGACTTTGAAAAATTCACGCACGGCAATCGGAAACGGCTCGTCATTCCGGCGCGAGATCTTCGAGCGGGCCTCGATCTTCTTCAGTTCGATCTTGTCCTCCGGAAATGCGGGATTTTTTAGGATATCCATAAGAATAGAAAGTGTCTTGTCCCATTGTTCGACGAGACTTGACGCGTAGAAACCGCCGCTGGACGTGCCTCCGCTGACCCCGACGCCGGCTGCGAGCCGGTCCAGTTCGAGATCGATATCGTCACCGCTCCGCGTGGTCGTGCCGCCGGTGCGCATGACAGATGTCGAGAGGGAGATGAGACCGATCTTGTCGGCCGGTTCGTCACCAACGTTGAACCGCACCAGGCCGTACAGGCTGATGGTCGGAAGCTCGTGGTCCTCGAGAAGATACAGGGTGAGGCCGTTCTCCAGGACGGTCTGGTCCACCGCCGGAATCTGGAAACTGTTCAGCGGTGGGAATCGCAGTTCCTTGTAGGAAACCTGCGACCATGCCGCCGGCGCCGTCAGGCCGAGAAGGAAGAGGACGACGATCAGACCCGCATACATTTTTTTCATGTTCATTCCCTCCCGTCACCGTTTCGCTTCGGAACCGGCTGCCGTCCTGATGATGGCGACCGAGCGGTTTCCCGGAACGAAATACGTCTTCGCGAGTTCCCGGATGTCCATTGCGGTCACCCCCGGAAGCTTGTCGAGACCGCGCCGGAACATCTCCCGCCAGTCTCCCGCGAGCATTTCATAATATGCAATATTATAAGCAATCTGATCATTCGAGGCGAGACTGTTGACCAACTCCGATCGTGCCCTGATTTTCGCCTTCTCGAGTTCTTCCGGCGTGATCGGTTCGTTCCTGAGCTTCTCGATCTCCTCGAGGATGGCGGCTTCGCACTCTTCTGCCGTATGGCCCTGAGCGGGCAGAGCGTAGAAGGAGTAGAGATTCGGATATTTGCTGCCGGGGTAGCCGCTCCAGGTCCCGATGCTGACGGCGATTTTCTTCTCCTTCACGAGCTTCCGATAGAGCCGAGAAGATCGGCCGCCGGAAACGATGTCGTTGAGCACGTCGAACTTCACGGTGGCTGCGTCGTTGAAATCCGGCACATGGTAGCCGATCACGAGATACGGCTGGCTCTGCAGCTCGAGCGTAACCCGCCGCTCGCCCTTCTGCGGAGGCTCTTCCGTGACCACGGGATCGGGTTTCGGCTGAAGGGGGAGGCGACCGAAATACGTTTCGGCCCACGCTTTGCACTGCATTGGATCGGCATCGCCGACGATGACTGCCGTCAGGTTCGACGCCGTGTAATGCTTCCTGAAGAACTGTTCAGCTTTTTCCCGGCTGATCGCCTTCAGGTCGGACATATGGCCGATGATCGGCTCGCCGTAGGGATGCGCGAGGAAAGCGAGGTGGCCGAACTCCTCGAACAGCTTCCCGACCGGCCTGTTGTCGACGCTCATCCGGCGCTCTTCCATGATGACGTCCTTTTCCGTGTAAAATTCGCGGAGGCAGGGATTGAGGAACCGGTCCGACTCCATCGAAAACCACATCTCGAGTTTGTTCGATGGCAAGCTTGATGTATATCCCGTGAAATCGTAGCTCGTGAACGCGTTCAGGCCGACGCCGCCGGCCTTCTCGATCGCCTCGGCGAACTCGTTGTTCACGACGAACTGTTTCGCGGCCGTCTTCGCCTCGTCGTATTCCTTTCGAAGTGCCTCAACAACCTTCGGATCGGCACGGGTGCCCTTGATCTCTTCCGCGCGAAGCCTCGCGAACGCCTGATCTTCCTTCTTCATGCATTCGAGCTCCTTCGCGAGATCCTTCGTGCCGATGGTGTTCGTCCCCTTGAACGCCATGTGCTCGAAGATGTGGGCGATGCCGGTGATACCCTTGGTTTCGTTGACCGAGCCGACGTCGGCAAACGTCATCATCGAGACGACCGGCGCGTCGTGCCGTTCGACGACGATGAACTTCATCCCGTTCGCAAGGGTGAAACTGGCCACCCGCTTTTCGAATTCGGCAAGGTTCTGCGCCCACAAGGCGATCGAACCAAGAAGCGAAAACACAACAAGAAGCGGAATCAAGCCTTTCCGGTGACCTATCATCATGCGGGAGCCTCCTGATACGGTGATGCGAACATGTCTGTAATCATGCTCATGCATCATACCAGAGATTTCACATCAGCGAGCCACAACCCCGGCCGTCCCAGTATGTACTGGCTACGGCAGGCTCAGGCCAAGCGGGTGGTTTTCATTCTCCAGGGCTCAAAATATGGAGAGGCCGGACCTCTCGAATGCGAGGCCCGGCCGGTCTGTCGATGCCGGATGGCGTCTACTGCCTGTTCTTACGGGGCTTGGCGAGAACCGGTTTTACCTTCCAGATCTCTTCGGCGTATTGGCTGATGGTGCGGTCTGACGAGAATTTGCCCATCTTCGCGACGTTCAGGATGGCCATTCGGGCCCATTTCTCCTGGTCGCGGTAGGTATCCTCGAGCCGCCGCTGGCAACGCACGTAGTCGTCGAAATCGGCGAGCACCATGAAGTAGTCGCCGCCAGAGAGCAGGGCGTCGATGATCGGCTTGAACAGGTCGGGCTGTTCGGGGCAGAAGCGCCCGCCGGCGATCATATCGATGACCTGTTTCAATTCGGCGTTCCGCTCGTAATACTCGTACGGCTTGTAGCCGGAAGCCCGAAGCGCCTGCACTTCCTCGGCCTTGAGGCCGAACAGGAAGAAGTTTTCTTGGCCGACCTCCTCCATGATCTCGATGTTGGCGCCATCGAGCGTGCCGATGGTCAGGGCGCCGTTCATCGAGAGTTTCATGCAACCGGTGCCGGACGCCTCCATGCCGGCAGTCGAGATCTGCTCGGAGACATCGGCTGCCGGGATGATGCGCTGAGCCAGGGAGACGGAGTAGTTTTCCAGGAATACGACCCTGAGGCGTTTTCCCACGTCGGGATCATTGTTGACCACGTGCGCCACCGAGTTGATGAGCTTGATGATCAGCTTCGCCATGCGGTACGCCGGCGCGGCCTTCGCCCCAAAGATGAACGTGCGCGGAACCATGTCGCCGGCGTTGCCCGACTTGATGCGGTTGTAGAGGGCAACGA
>JAGOCE010000173.1 GCA_017998915.1 Candidatus Ozemibacteraceae bacterium | reverse complement strand
CTTATGAACGGACTGATCGACACACACGCGCATCTGCAGGATGAGGCATTCGCCGAGGATTTCGAGGCAATCGTCGAGAAGATCGCGGCGGCGGAACCGGCGGCGGTCATCAATGCGGGAACCGATATCGCAACCAGCCGCCGGGCGGTCGAGATCGCCCGCATGAAGCCGTGGTTCTGGGCGCTGGCGGGGGTGCACCCGCACGACGCGAAAAAATGGGATGCCTCGTCGATCGACGAACTCAAACGCCTCACCAGTGAGTCACACACACTCGGCATCGGGGAGATCGGCCTCGATTACCACTACGACTTTTCTCCTCGCGACACCCAGCGCGAGGTGTTTCTCGCCCAATGGCGGCTCGGCGCAGAACTGGGCGTTCCCGTCATCATCCATGTCCGGGAGGCCTTCGAGGATTTCTTCCGGTTCGTCGAGGGAGAACCCAGGCCGCCACGGGTGCTGCTGCACTGTTTTTCGGGCGATCTCGATACCGCGCGGAAGGCGCTCGACCAGGGATTTTCCTTCTCGATCGGCGGGCCCCTCACCTATCCGAAAAGTGAGGAAACGCGGACGATCTTCCGCTTCCTGCCGGACGATCGGATTCATCTCGAGACCGACTGCCCGTATCTTGCGCCGATTCCCTTCCGGGGGAAGCGGAACGATCCGTCGCTTATCGAACATACGTTCAGGAAATTGTGCGAGGTGAGGCGCGCCGAGCCGGAAGAAATGGCCCGCATTCTTCGCGACAATGCCCTTCGTTTTTTTGCCCCGAAGCTGGCAGTGCAGGATTGAGACACGGTTCCGAGGCCATGATGCCGGTCTGAGTCCCGTTGCATATGCGACTGCCCGCAAACGGTAAAATTCCCTGTATATCTGGGGCTCACGTAGTGAGATTTTCTCTCCGGGCCGGTGTTCCCATTGCGCAAGACAGGGAGAATGGGGTATCTAAGGGGGTATGGAAACACAGAAACTTTCGTTTTCGAGACAGATGTCGCACGACATTCTTCTCGGGCATGACATCCTTCAGGAGATCGTCGGCCGCATGTCGCGGCTGGGGCTGACAAAGAAGTGCATCGTCGTCACCAACGAGACCGTGGCGCGCTGGTATCTCCAGCCGCTGATCGCCGAACTCCGGACCAGGGGGTTCGATGCGCATGAGGCGATCCTCCCCGACGGCGAGACGCACAAGACGCTCGAGACGGCCCAGTCGCTGTTTCCAAAGTTTCTCGAGGCGGGGCTCGACCGCAAAAGTCCGGTCATCGCTCTCGGCGGGGGCGTCATCTGCGATCTCGCCGGATTCGCCGCGTCGGTCTACATGCGCGGGCTTCCGCTCGTCCTGATGCCGACCTCGCTGCTGGCGATGATCGACGCCTCGCTCGGCGGCAAGAACGGCGTCAACCTCCCCGAAGGCAAGAATCTTGTCGGGACCTTCCACCAGCCCGCCCTACTCGGCATCGACGTCACGGCCCTTCGCACCCTGCCGCTCAACCAACTTTCCTACGGCATCGTCGAGGCCGTAAAACACGGCGCGATCGCTGATGCGCCGTATTTCAAGTTCATCCAGAAGAACTGCGCCTCGATCAAAGCCCGCGACCTGCCGCTCATGCAGCGGCTCGTACGTCGCTCGCTGCATATCAAGAAAACGTTCGTCGAATCCGACGAACTCGACACGACGGGAAGCCGGGCCGCACTCAACTTCGGCCACACCTTCGGCCACGCCTACGAAGTTCTCGGCGGCTACCTTCGACATCACCACGGGGAAGCCGTGGGTCTGGGCATGCTGACCGCGCTCTCCGTCTCGCGCGCCCGGGGCCTGCTCAAGGAGGACTACTCCGAGAGCCTCACCTCCCTGTTGAAGGAGTTCAACCTCCCCGTTGAGCTCCCCCGCGAATACACGCCGGATTCTATAGCCAATGCCATTCTTCACGACAAGAAACGCCAGCGGGACGCGATCAAGCTGATCCTGCCGATTTCTCTCGGAATCGTGGAAAAAGTCCTGGTTCCGATCTCGGAACTCAAGCCCCTTCTCGAATCCGTCATGCGCTGATCTTTCGGCGCGAATTTTTCCCACCGACCGTCATACAGGAGACCGACATGACCGCAACCGCCTCGACAAGCCTGATGCCCCGGATTTCGGCCAACGCCCAGAAGGTGCTCGCCAAGCGCTATCTCACCCGCGGTCCCGATGGACAGCCGATCGAAACCGTCGAGCAGCTGTTCCACCGGGTCGCGAAAGCGATCGCGGAAGCCGAAGACCGCTTTCCAGGCTCACCATACAAGCCCGACCAGCTCGAACCGATGTTCTACGAGCTGATGACAGGCATGGACTTCCTTCCCAACAGCCCCACCCTCATGAACGCCGGCAAGCCGCTCGGACAGCTGTCCGCCTGCTTCGTGCTGCCAGTGGAGGACTCGATGGACGGCATCTTCGACGCCATCAAGCAGGCCGCATTGATCCACAAATCCGGCGGCGGCACCGGCTTCAGTTTCTCGCGGCTCCGGCCGGCGAACGACGCCGTGGCAAGCACCAGCGGCGTCAGCTCTGGCCCGATCTCGTTCATGAAGGTGTTCAACGTCGCCACCGACACGATCAAGCAGGGTGGTGCCCGTCGCGGGGCGAACATGGGCATCCTGCGCGTCGACCATCCCGATATCATCGAGTTCATCAAGTCGAAGGAAGACAACAACAGCCTCACGAACTTCAACATCTCGGTCGCCGTGACCGACCTCTTCATGGAAGCCCTCGAGAAGGATACGGAATACGACCTGATCAATCCGCGCACGAAGGCAACCGTCGGCTCGCTCAAGGCGTCCAAGGTGTTTCACATGATCGTCGAACGGGCCTGGCGGAACGGCGAGCCCGGCGTCGTCTTCATCGACCGGATCAATCGCGATCAGCCGACCCCCAACGTCGGCATGATCGAATCGACCAATCCCTGCGGCGAACAGCCGCTTCTGCCTTACGAATCCTGCAATCTCGGCTCGATCAACCTCGCCAACTTCGTCATCCGGGAAGGCGGCGCCGCGCGCGTCGACTACGAGCGGATGGCCGGCGTCATCAGGCTCGCCACCCGGTTCCTCGACAACGTCATCGAGGTGAACAAATATCCCATCCCGGCGATCGACACGATGACGAAGGCCAACCGCAAGATCGGTCTGGGCGTGATGGGCTGGGCCGACCTGCTTCTCCGCATGGGCATTCCCTACAATTCCGAGGCAGCACTGACGCTGGCGGAAGAGCTGATGCGATTCTTCAAGCGCGAAGCGTGGAACGCCTCGATCGAACTGTCGCGCGAGCGAGGCCCGTTCTCCAACTACGCCGGCTCCGCGCTCGAGAAGCGCGGCATGCCCCCTGTGCGCAACGCGACCACCACGACGATCGCCCCAACCGGCACCATCAGCCTCATTGCAGGCTGCTCCAGCGGCATCGAACCTCTGTTTGCCGTCGCCTACGAAAAGCATGTGCTCGATAAGGAACACCTGATCGAGGTCAACGAGGATTTCCTCGCGATCGCGAAGGAGCAGGGGTTCTACACCCCCGAGCTTCTCGAAAAGATCGCGAAGCAAGGCCATCTCCACGATTTGACCGATGTTCCAGAAGCAGTGCGACGCGTATTCGTGACGGCGCACGAGATTTCCCCGGAGTGGCACGTGCGCATGCAGTCGGTGTTCCAGAAATACACTGACAACGCCGTCAGCAAGACGGTCAACTTCCCCCACGATGCCACGATCAAGGATGTCGAGACCGTGTTCCGCCTCTCCCACACCCTCGGTTGCAAGGGCATCACGGTGTACCGCGACGGCTCCCGCGAAGAGCAGGTACTGAACCTCGGCGCCGGCCAGGCGAAAGCATCGAAGCCCGGCCAGCCGGTTCCCGAAGGCCTGCCCGCAGGCGTCCAGATCAGCATCATGCCGCGGCCCCGGCCGGAACGAACGGTCGGCGCGACCGAACGGTACAAGATCGGGTGCGGCAACCTGTATGTGACCGTCAACGCCGATGAAACCGGTCTCTGCGAAGTATTCACCAGCCTTGGCCGCGGCGGCGGCTGCCCTTCCCAATCCGAGGCGTCGGCCCGTCTCGCCTCGCTCGCCCTGCGCGCCGGCATCGACGTTCAGGAGATCATCGACCAGCTCAAGGGCATCCGGTGCATGTCGACGCTCAAGCGAGGCGGGCCGGCGAACGGCATCAAGGTGCTCTCCTGCCCCGACGCGATCGGCCGCGCCATCGAGGAATACTACCTTTCCTGCAAGGCAAACCGGCTGCGGCCCCAGACGCCCCCGCCCACCTCGGGCGCCGCCGCCGGAAAGGGCCAGCCTGCCGAGAGCCTGATCGACGGCGACCGCGCCCCGACCGGGTGCCCCGACTGCGGTGAACGGCTCGAGCACGAAAGCGGCTGCGTCATCTGCAAGCGGTGCGGTTACTCGAAATGCGGCTGATCGGCCAGATGACCGGCGCACCGAAATCCGTGTAACATAACGTCAGAAAGAATCGTTCGTAACGTTACACGGATTTCACGAGGCCACTCTCACCAGCCGTTCAGGTCCGAACAACCGACAAAAAAAAGGGGAACCCGATGATGAAGACGAATTGCACAAGCCATCGAAATCCCGTCCAGAAATTTCTACCCTCTTTTCTGGTGGTCCTTCTCATCGGAATCGGAAGCATCGGCTTTGCGTTCGATGAAGGGCTCGGCGGCTTCGTTCCCGAACAGGACCAGACAAGCACGCAGCAGTCATCGTCGGTCACATCGACGGCAGAGCGATCCGGCTCAGCAATCCAGACCGACACTTCCGTTGCGCTTGTCGTCGAGTCCCTGATCAATTTCCTCGATGCCCTCTCAAAACTCTTCACGGAAATCGGGAATATCCTCACCGCAACCAGCATTCCGCCGGCCTCCACGACGGAATCGAAAAAACCGACGACGCAGACCGGATCTCAACCCGCTCCAGCGCCATCGGCCCAGGCGAATCTCGGCGTCGATTCGGCGGAGCTCAACGCCTGGAAGGGTGGGAAGCTCCCACCGGAAAAGTTCGTCAGACTCATCGGTCCGGCTGCGAAGCAGTCGATGGCCCGCACGGGCGTGCCCGCGTCGGTCACGATCGCCCAGGCAGCGCTCGAAACCGGCTGGGGTGGCTCGACGATCGGTACCGCGAAGAACCTGTTCGGCATCAAGGGAACCGGCCCGGCCGGCTCGGTGACCACGCCGACCCGCGAGTATCTGAACGGCCGCTATGTCACGGTTCAAGACAAGTTTCGCGCCTACAACACCTGGTCCGAATCGATCGACGACCACTCGAAGCTGCTTCAGGGCAGCCGGTACCGCCCCGCGATGGCATACAAGGACAACCCGGACATGTTCGCCGCGCAGCTCCAGCGGTGCGGCTACGCAACGGATCCATCGTATGCGAAAAAACTCGTGAGCATCATGAAAACCTGGAACCTGTATCAATATGACACCTGATCGTTTCTGACCTGTCGTCATCCATGACCACTCCTGTCCCGCCAAACCCGGACTCCGCATCGGACGACACCCTGATGGACCAGTTCCGCCAGGGAAGAGTCGAAGCTTTCAAACTTCTTTTCCTCAGACATATCGGCCTCGTCGTCCGTTACGCCGCAAGCCTGTGCGGCAACTGGGAAACCGCGCGCGATCTCGCCCAGGAAGTATTTCTGAAGATATCCCAGCACGCAGGTTCCTACGACGGACGATCGAAGTTCAAGAGCTGGATGCTGACCATGACCAGAAACATGGTTATCGACCTGAAACGCAGGAAAACGGCAAAGACGGTGACGCTCCCTGACAACCCCGATCGCTGGGCCCCCTTCGCCGATCCGAGAAACCCGGCCGATGGCGTCGTCGCCGAGGCTTCGATGTCGGAATGGCTGAAGGGGCTGACCCCGGAACAGCGTGAAGTCATGCTTCTCAAGCACGTTGAACAGCTCTCGTACACTGAGATATCCGAAATCACCGGCATGCGCGAGGGAACGCTCAGGCAGATCGTCTTCCGCGCTCTGTGCCAGATACGAAAGGAGGCCGGGACACATGCCGTGTAACATCTATCTCGAATGGCTCGACAACCCTGCCTCCGGCTCCCTGCCTGATAATATCGCTCGCCATATTTCCGGCTGCGCCGAGTGCCGACAGGCCCATACACGGATCAATGCGCTCCGCTCGCACTGCGCCGGGATGTCGCCCGATACGGACGAAGCGATGCGGCTCTGGGAATCCCTTGCCCCGCTCATCCCCGCGCCCCTGTCGTCTCCACCAAGCCAGTCGGCCGCCCCCGCTCAGCCCGCCGGATTTGCATCGACCTCCGTCAAAGCGTCGACAACGGTTTCCGCCCCGGTGGGTATCGGCCCCGTCGTCATTCTTGCCGCCGGCGTCGTCCTCATCGGGGTGATCGAATACGGTTTGACCACCATGCGCTCCCAGCCGCCCATCCCGCTGAAGATAGAATCTCCGAGAAGCGTCGCTCCGGCCGATGCGTCCTCTGCCCCGACCTCCCTGCAACGCCCCCTTTCCTCGGAAAAAGCGTCTGGAACACGCCCTGAGCAGATCAAGCTCCGCCCCGGAGGGGTTGCAACCCCCTCAACCCGGCCTGGTTTGCCACCGGTACCGGCAGTCCGGCCTCCGGTGATTCCGGACAAGCCGGCGGAACCAGCTGTGCCGCTCAACGTGCCGCAGACGGAAACGCCCTCCGCCTCCGCCGGAAACGGAGACGAGTTGATCGACGGGTTCGTTCCCATGACGGCGCCCTCAGGCGGCCAGGAGTGAACGGCGCGATATGAGATCAGCTTCCCCGCCAGGCGAAGGGTCGTTCGGCCGACAGCGAGAGCGGCAGGGATTCGTTTTTCCCCTCGTCGTCGGCATCATGCTCGTTCTGGCGATTTTCTTCGGGGCCCTCAGTTTCCTTTCGCGAGGCCAGGTGCAGAGCGCCGCGCACTACATCGAAAGCACGCGGGCCCTCGAACTGGCTGAGGCGGGCGCGGCGTGGGCCTCGACGGTCCTGGCAAGCGGGTCGTACAATCCAAGCCCGAGCTTTTTCTCGTTCGAGCTGCTGAAGGCAATTTTCGATCCCACTCCAGACGAGACGAAGGAACACGTGATCGAGATTCCCGAATCCCTCGACGAATACCGTCAGTCGCTGGGCGGAACGCTGAGCATCGTCGCCAGGGTGACGAAGCCCCGGAAATTCGACCCGATCGCGGGTTTCCAATCCGACCCGATCGAAAAATACGGGGAAATGCAGATCGTTTCGACAGCATCGGTCGGCAGAAGTTCCCGCCGCGTCCGCGTTTCCCGCGGATTCAAGGTGTTTCTCGCGGTACACCCCGTCCTGTCGAAGTTTACGCTGTTCGTGCGTGAGTCGCCGCCGGCTGACCAGATCAACTGCCTCATCCGCGGCGCCTCGACCGACAATTTCGACAACGGCGCCCCGCTCCTGCTGCAGAACCATGAAACGACCTACAACGCCATCGACTCCTCGATCCATCTGCCGGCCTTCCCGCCCATTCCCGAGCTTGCGCGCGACTCGGGCTGGGTTTTCCTCAACTCGCCTTCGGCCTCGTGGACGCTTCACCTTTCGGGCTCGGCCGGCACGACGGGGGAATACGACGACCGCGTCCTGCTCCGGTTCGGCCAGTACAGCGACCCCGGCCTGAAAAGCCGGCTCCAGGTCCCGGCCCCCCAGGTGCTCCGCGATATGCTGCGTCGCTACCAGGGAATGAAAGCCCGGTTCTCCGTCACGACCCGCTCGGGCACCGCCGAAAAGCAGGCAAGCGATATCCTCGGCATCAAAAACCTGTTCGGCGATGTTCCGAAAGCGTCCCTGATCCGGCCGTTCGGCACCGGGTCACGCCTGTCGCCGACGATCGTGTTCGGCCCGGTGTTCCGGAGTTACATCCAGTACCGGCTCATCCAGGTCGATCTCGTCGACCCGAACTCGTATCCCCAGCGCGTCGTGCCGTTCAAGCCGACCGTCATTCCGGGCTTCACCGACCAGTCCTCGTTTGAAAACCTGTTCAAGAATCCCCCGCAGAACTACTCCGCCGATGTCCACACGTTCGCCCTGCTGTTCGGCATCAATGTCAGCGATCCCGCCCCGTCGTGGGGAAAATACCGGCCCATGGCGACCGAGATC
>JAGOCE010000172.1 GCA_017998915.1 Candidatus Ozemibacteraceae bacterium | reverse complement strand
AACGATCTGAGCATCGGTTTTCTCGGCGCCATTGCAACCCTCGGCAACATCGGCCCCGGTTTCGGCCCGATCGGCCCGATGGGCTCGTTTGCCGGCCTGACGACCGCGACAAAGGCGATCTATTTCTTTCTCATGTGGGCGGGCCGGCTGGAGGTCATCACTCTGCTTGTCCTATTCGAAAGACGACTCTGGCGCAACGCGTTTTCGCCGAGCACCTCCTGAGCGCGAAATCCCGGAAGGTCAGCGGACTTCAGGAAAAGCATCGGCCAGGAACCCACGCCACGCTGCCATGTAATCATGTCTTTCCCAGACGGGGTCGTTGTGGCCGACTCCGACGAGCTCGCACATGCGCTTCTCTTTCGAAGGGCAGATGTCGAACAGCGCCTTGCCGTCTTCGAATGGGATGACGCGGTCGTCGCGCGAATGTATCACGAGCAGGGGGCCGGCATATTTCGCCAGGATGGTCTCGCTGGGCAGATCATCCGAAAGAACCAGCGGCCCGATGATCGGGAAGCGGCTGCCCGCGCGAATCCTCAAAGAACGAAAGCCGGATTCCACGACGATGCCGCCGATCTCCGCGAGGTGATCGCCCGCGAGCCAGGCCGCGACCCCGCCGCCGATCGATTCGCCATACAGGATCACACGCTCGATGGGGATCTTCCGCATGTTCAGCAGATACGCAAGGGCTGCCTGAGCGTCTTTCTTGACGCCGGCGATGCTCGGCCGGCCGTCGCTCTGGCCAAACCCCCGATAATCGTAGAGCAGCACGTCGACCGGCAGAGCAGCGAAGGCCTCGAGCCTGGGCAGTCGGTAGCCCAGATGCCCCGCATTCCCGTGCGAGAAAAGGATGACAGGCCTTGTGGACGATGCCGCTTCGGCGGTGGTTCCCGTCCCCATCCAGACCCCCGAAAGAGTGGTGCCGTCCTCGGCGGAAAATGCAACATGAGTGAGGGTTTTTCCGGGAATCGACGGCAGGATCGGGGGCTCTGACAGCTTTGCCGGGAAGAAGACGAGATGATCCTGGAAGAAAAAGGCGGCGAGAAAGACGATGAAAAGTGTCACTCCGGTCGTGCGCAGAATGGATTTCATCACATTCAGCCTTTCCGGGGGCGTTTCGCATCAGGGATTCGGGCACGGTGGCCGCCATGGGGTGGAGGTGATTCCGTATCGGCCGCAGCAGGGGGCTGTTCCGGTGGAGCTGGCGGTGAGTCTGGAAGAGGCTGGGGCGGTTGTTCCTCGTGCTGCTCGGCAGGTGACTCCGCTGGGAGGCCTGAAGCGGGTTCGGCGGTCGGATTCTGGCGGAGTTCTGACTTCTGCCGTTGCTTCCCTTCGGCCTTTTCACCTGTTCGACGAGCCTTCTTGAGCAAACAGAGAACGGATGCCGTTTCGTTGTTCGATTTTTTCACCGGAAGCAGGGTCAGCTCGAGATCGTACGAATATGTATCGCTTGATATGCCAATCGGTTCGCTGTTGGGCCATTCCCGACGCGAGAGGGCGTGATGGATCTTGTCCTTCAGCTTCGGATGCAGGGGGGCTACGGTGAGATCGACTTCATACACGTCATCCCAGGCGAGTTTGAACATACCCAGAAACTCGTTGTTGGCGTAGGCGATCTTGTTCTCGGCATTGATCATCAGCAGAGGAATTCCGATATAGTTCGACAGCATCGCGAATCGGCGTTTTTCGAGATCGATTTTTTCCAGCTTGAGACGGTCGCGGATCGCGATATGCTCGGCCATGTGGGAGAGCGAGGAAAAGACCTGGCTGACCTCGTCGCCGGAACTTCGTGCGCCGACCGTGATCCCGTAGTTTCCATCGCGGATCGTATGGATGATGTCTCGCAGACGCCGGATAGGCATGGAAATCTGCTGGGCGAAGAAGGCGGACATGAAGATCGCAAGGACCCCCGTCAGGATCGCGATGACACCCATGCGTGTCTGGAAGGCCTTGCTGATAGCGGCGAGGTTGCTCTGCCTCGACGTCAGGACGTCGAGGTTGGCGGAAACGAACGTGTTGAGTTGCTCCAGAAAACGCTGATGCAGGGTGTGAAGCTCAACGATCGAGTCGGGAAGGGGGGAAAGCGTGCTCGACGCCGTTTCCAGGATCTTTGCCGCATACGTGTCGAGGCCGGAGAGCAGGGCGGTTGCGCTGGCCTGGCGTGCGGGAGACATCAACAACCCCGTTTCGAGATGCCGTCGCGCTTTCTCGAGAGTGGCGGCGATCTCGCCGAGTCGCTGGGAAGAGGATGCCTGATACGCCGTCGTGATACGGAACTGGACGTCATCGCACAGCGAGCCCGCCGCTTCGGCGAACCGGATCAAGGCGAGATCGTCTGTCAGCTGCGTTTGGATCTCCTCGTTCAGGTAGTGCAGATGGTAGATCGAAAAAAGACCTAAGAATATAACTATAAATATAGAAAAACCCGCGCCCAGCTTGAACCGGGAAACCATTGACATGCGGATCATATCTGCTCCTCCTCTTCGAACGAGCGTGAGAGGGCTGAGATGCGTTCGTCCTGCCCGACGACGACCAGGATGTCATCGTCGGTGATTTTCTCATCCGGCGAGGGAAGGTCGTTGAGGACCACCTTGATGGTGTTTTCACCCCGTTCGTTGATCGAGGGGACCTTGCGTTTGATCGCGATGACGTTGATGCCTGCTTTCGCCCGGAGATTCAGCTCCTTCAACGTTTTCCCGATGAATGACTTCAGCGGAAGGATCTCGACGAGCGAGTGGCCGGAGCTGAGCGTGATGCTTTCGAGGATGTGCGGCGCGATGAGCCGGCTGGCAATCTGTTCGCCCATCTGGTCTTCGAGCGAGAAAACCTCGGTGGCGCCCACTTCGGTGAGGATCTGCGCCTGGGACTTGTTGACGGCGCGGGAGAGGATGCGGCGAACGCCGAGCCGCTTCAGCAGCGCCGTCGCCAGAATGCTCGTCTCGATCATCTCGCCGATGGCGACGACCGCCACGTCCATGTCCTGCAGGCCGAGACTCCGCAGGGCGAGTTCATCCGTGACGTCCGCGATGGCGACATGGGACACATGGTCCTTGATTCGCTCGACGGCGTCTGAATCGCTATCGACGGCAAGCACTTCGCCCCCGCGCGAAAACAGCGACGTGGCGAGCTTCGAACCGAAACGTCCGAGTCCTAAGACGGCATACTGCATGGCATCCTCCGGGGAGCTACCCGACCAGAACGCGGGTCGTTGGATACCGCACGTCGCCCCGCCTGACGAGGGCCCTCACGGAGAGCGCGAGCGTCAGGGGGCCGATGCGGCCGATGAACATGAGAGAAATGATGAGAAGCTGGCCGAGCGGGGAGAGACTCGGTGTCAGGTTCGCCGACAAGCCGACCGTTCCGAAGGCGGAAGCGGCCTCGAACAGCACCTTGATCAGGTCGTGGTCTTCCGTCAGCGTGAGGAGGAACGTGTAGAACGCGACGAGGGTGGCCGAGATGGCCGTGATGAGAAATGACTTGAGAACGACGTCGGACGGAATGACCCGCTCGTACACCGTTACCTCGTCTTTTTCTTTCATCTGGGCGTCGAGCGCGAGGAGCATCACGGCCAACGTCGTGGTCTTGATGCCGCCGCCCGTGGAGGCGGGTGAGGCGCCGATGAACATCAGGATCGCCATCAGGAACAGGCTCGAGGTTCTCATGACGCCGATGTCGATGGTGTTGAACCCGGCCGTTCTCGTCGTGACGCTCTGGAAAACCGCCGCCATGAGCTTTTCAGGCACGTTCAGATGCTGCATGGCGGGAGCGTCGAACTCGAGGAACGAGATAAATGCCGCTCCGATGACGATGAGACTGAGCGAGGTCAGGAGGACAAGCCGGACATGCACATCGGCTGGACCTCTCCGGTTTCCGAGAAGCCAGGCGTTCATCACGCCCAGAACGGCGAAACCGAGACCTCCGGCGACGATCAGGCCCATGACGGTGAAACAGATGATCGGATCCCAGGCGAAGCTCATGAGACTGTCGGAAAAGAGAGCGAAACCGGCGTTGCAGAACGCGGAGACGGCATGAAAGACACCGAGATACGCGGCGCGGCGGAACGAACAGGAAAGGACCGAATGGAACCGGAACGCGAGAATGAGCGCTCCGGCAGCCTCGATGAGAAATGTCCAGCGAATAATATCTATAAGAATAGATCTGAGACCCGCGAGGTCCGACTGGTCGAGCACATTCTGCATCAGGGAGCGTTCGCTCATTCTCAGTCGCTTGCCCGCGAGAAGGGAGATCCCTGCCGACAGCGTCATGATGCCGAGACCGCCGATCTGAATCAGGAAGATAAGGACGATCTGGCCGAACAGGGTGAAATATCGCGACGGGTCGATGACGTTCAGCCCGGTGACGCACACGGCTGATGTCGAGGTGAACAGAGCCGTGAGAAACGACGTTTTGAATCCCGCCGATACGGATACGGGAAGAACGAGCAGAAACGTGCCGATGAGAATAACCCCGGCAAAACTCATCGCGATGAGCCTGGCCGGCCTGTCGGAGATACTCTGAGCGAGGTTCGAGAGGGTGCTTTGTTCGAGATAGCGGTTGAAATAATAAATGAACTGGCGCACGACGATGATGTGCGCCGGATGAACGCCGCCGAACGTCAGGGTGAACAGTGGCAGGAAAAAGACGATGTCGAGCGGAAAATCGCGGATGAACGAAACGAACGATTTCGACCGGAAATATCCGATCGCAAGGTGGAGAACGAAGAGGACGTCGATCGGGAGGATCAAAAACGTCTTGAGGATGAGATACCAGTTCTGGGTGCCGAAGCTCGGATCGAACGCAAGAAACAGGAGACCGAGAACGGCAAAGGCGTTCATCGTTCTTCTGGCGGCCCGAAAATACTCGTCGAGGCGGGAAACCAGCCCCGCCTGAGACGGACGCAGATCCAACATACGCATTCACGATCCGTCCGGCGGAAGACCGGACGAACCGTACTGCTCCTTCCATCTGCTTACGAGGTTAGCTGTCGGGTTCGGCGTTGGGAGGTCGCCTACTCCTGTCGATCAGGAGATTCACCCCGGATACTATGGGTCCCCCGCTCCCGGCTATCGCCGGAACTCAGCGTGAGACGTGTATACACCCGAGGATATTCCCTGTCAAGCCGTTCTCAAATACTCGTCTCTCATGGTAGACGACGGGTATCCCGATTGAAAACATTGCATCCAGACCGACATGATGCATAACAAATAGTCTATGCTATTTCATGCGCTCGCGGGTTTTGACGAGGAGGTCGCGGGCCCGGTCATTTCCGGGGAACCTGTCGAGGATGGCGAGGCACTGTTCTTCGCAGAGAGGAAGATCGCCCACCTGGTAGTAGGCATCGGCCAGGGCCATCCGGGAGGCGAGGACGTCGGGTTTGCGGCTGACCATGCCGAAGAGTTTCTCGATGCCGGTTTCACCTTCGCCGAGATAATAGCAGGCCTTGAAATGAAGGGCGCCCGCCTCGGCGTCGTCGGGCCGCAGGGAAAGCGCCTTTTCGAGGGCTTCCTTCGCGCGGGCGTATTTCGAGTTTCCAACCGCGTTCTTACCCAGCAGAAGCCAGGCTTCGAAGTAGGCAGGGTCTTTCTCGGTCGCCTGGCGCAGAAAATCGCGCGCTGCAGGCTCTTCCTGGCGGTCGAAGGCTTTCTGCGCGTTCTCAAACAGGCTCTTCACCTCGGCGGACGGCTCATGGCGCTCACGCATGACAGGGGAGGAAAGGCTCGGCGCCGTTGCGGTCGTGTTCGTCTCCGGTGCCGAAGAAGAAACCGACTGTGCAGCCGGGGCTGCGGACGGTTGAAGGGCTGCGAGTTTTCCGTTGATTTCGGCTCTCAGAAGGGCGATGTCCGTCGAGTCGAGCTCGGTGGGAAGCGCGGAAAGGGCTTTGCGGTACAGCAGCACCTTTCCCGAAACGGCGGCCGCCGGCATCGCATCGGCACGCGCGACGAGTGTTCTGGCCATGCGAACGACGGTGGCGCCATCACCTGCGGGTGCCGTCACCGCGCTCGGGGCAGCAGCGGCATCCGTTGCAGCCGCGGCGGAAGGCTCGGCGGCCTGTTGCAGTTCCTCGCCGGTCGACGTGAGGGCGAAATCGAGGGTGAGGGCGGAAATGTTCTTGCCTTTTCCCGTCGATTCGAGGGTTGTGACCTTCAGACCGACGGCTTTCCCCGTCCCGGAAGCCAGGACGGAACCTTTCTTCAGCTTCTTCGAATCGATCGGCTGGGCGGGAAGTTCCACGACCTCCATCTCGGCGCCGTTCGAGAACAGCCTGAGCCTGAAGCCGAGCTTCCGGATGGCAGGGACGGCCCGTCCGGAATCCCACGTTTCGAGCAGTTCGATCGTGGCCGTGACCGGCTTGCCCTGCAGGATAAGATGGCCGGGAACGTCGATGGTCGATGGGTGGGGCTCGAACCCGAGCATGCGCGTTACGGTTGCAAGGGTGGAGCCTTTTTCGGTGTCGCCTGACGCATGAGAGACTGCCAGGAAGGGGACGCTCAGCAGGAAGAGCAGAATGGCGAATGTGAATGAACGGCCTCTCGACGATCTGATTGACATGAAAATCCTCCTCGAACGTATCTTACCGGCGGGAGATCTTCCCGCCGTCATCGGCTTTTTCGCCGCCTTTTGCGTTTTCTGAAAGGGTGTTGCTTCCGATAACCGCGGTGCTTCCGTTGCCGGTGACATGAATGCCGTACCAGCGGTTGCCAGTGATGCGGTTGTCGGCGATGAGCTCCGCCTTGCCCGCCATGCCGACATACACGCCGGATACGCCGTTGTCGGAAAGAGTGTTTCCCTGGATGGTGCCGGCCCCGCCCTGATAGACGAGGATGCCGTTTTCTTTGTTATTCGATATCGTATTGTTTCGGACGGCGGGAGAAGCTCCGCTCTTGATGCCCAGGCCGGTTTTTCCCGATCGGCTGATGGTGTTGCCTTCGAAGGTTCCGCCGGCTCCGTCGGTGAACCAGGCGCCGTAGACCGCGCATCCGGAGCAGGTGTTGCCCGAAATGTGCGGCCGGCCGCCCCGGGCGAGGATCCCCATGCCTCTGCTGCCGTTCGTGACGTTGCCGACAATCTTCGGCGAGCCGCCGTCGACGGCGATGCACCCCGACCAGGACGGCGCCGCAGCCGCGGCAGTGCTGGTGACGGTGCAGCTTTTCACCGTGGGGGAGCCGGCCGTGATCTTGACGGCGTCCGTCTGGGAAGAACCTGTGAACGAGATCGTGAGACCGGAGACCGTCGCTGTGCCACTCAGCGTGAGAACCGGGCCGGAACCGGATTCGAGAATGACGGATGCGCGGCTGCCGTCGCCCAGGATCGTGACGTTCTTGTCGATGACGCAGGAGCCTTTGTATGTGCCCGGCTTGACGCGGATCGTCTGTCCCGGAGCGGCGGCGGCAACAGCCTCGGCAATGGTTTTGAACCCGCCTGGGCCCACAATCGGCTCGGCCGGCCGTTCCGGCGGCGTGACGACGGGGGGAGGCTGGACTGGCGGTTGCACCACGGCCGTCGCGACGGGGGGACGGACCTCGACCGGCGGAGGCTTGACGACGACGGGCGGCTTGGCCGCCTGGCTGGCGAGCTCTGCGGCCTTCGCGAGCCTGGCCTCCTCGGCGATCGCTTCGTCGGCAGCCTTGATGGCCGACCGGAGCTCGGGATCGCCTTTGAGTTGGGGGATGCCGTCGGCTGCCGAGAGAAGTTTTTTTGCCTGGGTAGGCTGCTTCAGGCGGGAAGCAGATTCGAGATACTTTTTCTTGAGCGCTTGTGTCGCGGTTTTCACCCGCTCGGGTTCGTCGAATGCCGCCAGTTCACGAAGAAGTTCGACAACCGGCTTCACGTTCTCGGCCGGCTTCGCTTTTGCGAGAGCTGTTTCGATCTCCTGCGTCCGCTTGGTACGCCATGCCTTCAGCGATGCCACTATGACGGAAGATATCTCTTTTTCTTCGTCGCTGCCGGCCTCGACAAGACCTTTCATGGCGTGTCTGATCTCCTGCGCGTCCTCGTCGGTCCGGACCCCGGTGGCCTGCTTCCTGACAGCTTCGAGGGCGGAGGCCCGGAACGATGCGGCTTGCTCGGCTTCGCCGAGCTTCGACAGTTCATCGAGCAGAGCCTGAATGGCCCCTCCGCCCTTTGCTGCCGGGTTCTTCACCAG
>JAGOCE010000171.1 GCA_017998915.1 Candidatus Ozemibacteraceae bacterium | reverse complement strand
CTCTGGTGCTGCTGGTGGACGGTTCTTGAAGTGATATTCACCAGGTCGATTCCGTCTGCCACATGAATGAAACAATGACGAGCACCTTCTTATTCTGTACACATCGTCTTCCGGTGCAAGCGCAAGAATCGTCTCGCCATTATTATATCTATTACTATTCGCATAGTCCTCGTGCGTTTCAATCAGAAGAGCAGCTATCAGCCTGATTACCGACTCTTCGTTTGGAAATATCGAGACGACCTGCATTCGCCTTCTGAGTTCACGGTCGAACCTTTTTGTACCGGACGTCCAGATGCACCACCGAGTATTCACCCAGAGGCCGCGTAAGGAATGCGATGCCTTCCTTGTCCAAAGCATGAAAAAGCCAAGTCGGCACATATACTTTCGGAGAAGGTGACCCGTTCTCATAGGTCACGAATTTTCAGACGCAATGTTGCACAATCCATGATAGCAACATGGGAAAAACCAAAAATGGGTTACAGACGCTTGTCCGTAACCCATAGTGCCTTGAGCGGTTTTTTTTTGCCCTTACGGCAAACTCATGATAGAAATTGCTACCGTTTTTTACCGATTTCATCGGTAAAATGCGGTATTTTCTGGGCTTCAACCCTGAGCAAATCCGCTATTGATCAGTATAAGCGCGCCCGAAGGGATTCGAACCCCTGGCCTTCTGCTCCGGAGGCAGACGCTCTATCCAGCTGAGCTACGGGCGCAACGAAGACAGGGTATCACAGGCGGCGGCACGGCGCAAGTCGGCTTCGAGGGCAACGGGTGAGGCTGATCCTTGCAGGGAGGGTTGAAGTTGCCGTACCATTCAGGCATGAATACACGAGTGAGAGGGTTTTCGGGCTGGTGGTTCGCAGTTCTGGCGTTTCTTGCAGCGATTCCCGCCTTCGGGGCCGGGAATGACCGGGGGATTGCCGTTCCGGTCGTGGCGGAGTGGCTGATAGGCGGCTGGACTGGCGACAGGTGGGTCGGAGCGGAAGAGATCGCGAGCGCCGCCACCGACGGCCTCGGATACGGTATCTACGGGTTTGACTCCAGAATCGGGACCGGCGTCGGGTCGGCAGCGATACCGGTCGAGGGGCCGGGTGAGTATTTCGATGTTCCGATATCGGGAATGCCGGAAGAGCCGGTCGACTCACTGGACGAGGCGTCCGGCGGGCATGCGCTCGCGGTGGGCGCGGGATGGAACGCCCTGCCCCGGCTCCCCAAGCGGCAGAGCGGCGGGTTCGAGCCGTATGAACGCGAGGTCGGCCGGATTCTGAAGGAAAACGGTATGCCGAGCGCGAAAGCGGTAATCCGGCGGATCGTGCGGGCCGACCTCGACGGGGACGGGACCGAAGAGGTCATCGTCTGTGCGGGAACGGCCGATGCGCGGATCCCGCGATTCAGGAAAAACACATACTCGATGGTATTGTTCCGCTGTCTCGTGCGGGGGAAGGTCGAGACGACCGTCATCCACCAGGAGTATTTCCGGAAGGACGTCGAAGGCGAGGCGAACAGCCCGTCGGCCTGGGATATCCCGTTCGTTCTCGACCTGAACGGGGACGGAGTCATGGAAGTCATCCTGTCCGGCAGGTATTACGAGGGGGCCTGGTATGAGATCCACGAGTTCCGCGATGGAGCCCTGAAGCGGGTCGTCACGGAAGGCGTGGGGGCCTGACCTCGCGCCGGTCAGTGTTTCGCGTCATCCGGGAACACGTTCAGTCGCTTGAGGCCCTCGGACAGGTTCAATTCAAACTCGAGTTTCAGGCCGCCGGTTTCGTAGACGAGCAGGATTTCATACTCGTCGGCTTCGTCGGTCATGGGGGTGCCGAAAACGGTGAGGATATCGCTTTTCGTCGTTTTCCGGCCCAGCTCGGCGGTTTTTGACGGGGTAATCCGGAAGCGGACAGTCGGGGATTTGAACTCATCGTCCATTTCATCGGCGAAAATGAAGGAAAAGGAGTCGACACGCTCGTCATCGATTTCGACCGTGATACCGTGTTCGATATATTTGAATATATTGAAATATACAGGGCGGGCGTTGTCAGGCTTTCCGAAGACTTCGAGACGGTCGAACCGGTCACCGAAGACGACACCGTTGAGAGCGCGGGCCTCGAGATCGAACTCGAGCCGGGCCGGTTTCTGAGCGGGCCAATGCTCGGTCGGGTCGGTCCCGAAATACCGGCGCACCGCCTCCTTCAGCCATTCGAACACATCGACCTCCCCAGGGGACACAAAAGCTGAATCACAGAGAACA
The DNA here is from genome assembly GCA_017998915.1 of Candidatus Ozemibacteraceae bacterium. GTDB lineage: Bacteria > Muiribacteriota > Ozemobacteria > Ozemobacterales > Ozemobacteraceae > MWAR01. Next base: position 5,936 of record JAGOCE010000171.1, on the reverse strand, counting down.
CAATGGGCACAGAGGTTTCACAGAGAAGTATCATGATACTCTTCCAAAAGCTTTTCTCTGTGAAAACTCTGTGTTCTTCGTGATCTCTGTGATTCGCGTTTGTTCTAATCGGCGAGGACGCGTTTTTCGACTTTGCGGGCGAGGCTCGAAAGGGCGGCGGAGGCGGTTTTCTGGCCGGTCAGCACGGCTTCCATCTCGGGGTTCACGAAGTCTTCGAGGCGCTCGTAGCTGGTGACGACGGGGTTGCTGACGGCGCTCTTCAGTTGCTCCATGAAGGTCATCAGGTGCGGGTCTTCGAATTTCACCAGATCGTAGGCGCCGAGGTTGACCGGCATCTGGTTCAGCTTCGAGCACCAGCGGGCCTGCACCTGCGGCGACGTGAAATAGGTGAGGAAGTCGTAGCAGGCCTTCGGGAATTTGCCCGAGTTGAAGATGACGACGTTGGTTCCGCCGACGTTCGTCGAGGTCCCGGCCGGGCCGGCAGGGATCAGCGTCACGCCAAAATCGAGCTTCGAGTTCTTGAATTTGGGCAGGTTCCAGGGGCCCATGAATATCATGGCATATTTTCCGTTGACGAAGCCCTGCTCCGGGGTGATCGAACCGGCGCGCCAGGCGCCCGCCTCGATCTTGTGGTCGGCATACAGCGCCCGCTTGAACTCGAGGGCGCGCACGGCCGGATCCTGGTCGAGCAGGCACTTCTTCCCGTCGTCCGAGATCAGGCCAGCGCCGAACGTGTTGAAGAACGGGAGGCTCCACCAGAGAGTGTTCTCGAAGCCGCAGGCGTAGACGCCCTTCTCGGCGTTCGTGATCTTCTTTCCGATCTCGACGAACTCGTCCCAGGTTTTGGGCGGCGCCTCGGGGTCGAGGCCGGCGTCGCGGAACAACTGCTTGTTGTAGAACAGGGCAACACAGGTCGTCTGGTCAGGCAGGCCGAGATAATGGCCGTCGATGAAGTTGGTGCGAAGCGGCGCTTTCAGATACGTGTCTTTGATCGTATCGAAGCCGAACTGGGCCAGATCGACGAGGGCATGCTTGCGGCCGAGCTCGCAGACGAACGACCAGTCGACGCGGGCCATGTCGGGGCCGCGGCCGACCGTGAGGGCCGTGCGCAGCTTCGGCTTGTGGCCGTCGAAGGGGATGCGCACCGGGCGCACGCTCCAGCTCGCGTTGACCGCTTCCCACTCCATGATGATCTTCTTGAGTTCGGCCTCCTCATCGTCATTGTAGGTGTGCCAGAAGTTGAGGATGACCCTCCCGTCAGTGGTGTATTCGGTCTTGCGCTCGTTGCACCCCGCCGTGAAGAAGGCGCCGGCCAGAAGTGAGGCGAGGCAGATGGAAAAAAGAAATCCGCGGAAGGATTTTTTCGATATATAACTCATGATATTACTCCTTCACCGCGCCCTGAGTCATGCCCTCGATGAAGTAGCGCTGGGCGAACAGGAACAGCACCACGATGGGCACGATCGAGAAGCAGGAGGCCGACATGATCAGGCCGAGATCGGAGGTGTACTGGCCGCGGAAGAGCGCCAGGCCGACCGGCAGGGTGACGCTGAGCGGGTTTTCGAAATCCGTCACGATCAGCTGCCAAAGGAAGTTCGACCAGTGCGACAGGAAGGTGAGCAGGAAGAGGGTGAGGATGATCGGCATCGAGAGCGGGATGATGACGACCCGGAAGATCTGCCACTCGGAGGCGCCGTCGATGCGGGCCGCCTCGATCAGCGAGCTGGGGATCGTCTCCATGAACTGCTTGAGCATGAAGATGCCGAACACCGAGGCCAGGTGGGGCAGGATCATGGCGAGCTTCGTTCCGAACAGGCCCATGCTGCACACCATGAAGAACTGGGGGACCATGTACATCATGCCGGGGATCATCATGGTGGCCATCAGCAGGCCGAACAGCTCCTTCTTGTAGGGCAGTTCCTTCTTGGCGAAGACGTAGCCGCCCATCGAGGCAAACAGGGTCACGAGGAACGCGGCCATCGAGGCGACGGTGAGGCTGTTCATGAAGTAGGTGCCGAAGTTCTTCTTCGCCTCGACCGGGTCGACGGCGGCCGCGGGACCGGCCTCGGCGCCAGCGGGAGCGGGAGCCGCGTCGAGCTTGAGCACCTTCTTGAAGTTGCCGATCGTGGGCTCGGCGGGCACGATGTCGAACGGGTTCGCGGTATTGATCAGCAGTTCGGTTCCGGCTGGCTTGAACGAGGTACAGAGCATCCAGAAGAAGGGAAACAGCACCACGACGACGCCGGCGGTGAGGCAGATGTAGAGGAAGAAGGTGCGCAGGAATTCGGCCCGGTGCTCGGCGTGGGTAGCGATCCAGCGTCGGACGACGAACGAGGCGAGGGCCAGGCCCGTGACCGCGACCATGCCGTCGATCAGCCAGGCCATGTTTTTCATGATCGCGCCTGCCTTCGCGGGGTCAGACCCGGCCATGAAGGCGGCGGCGACCATCGTGATGAACTTGTAGAGCTGGCCGGTGATGCCAACGCAGAGAGCGAGCATCACGACGAACAGGGAGACGAAGATCACGATCCGGAGCGGCGAGGATGCCGGTTTTTCGGGAATCGCTGTTTCGATGTTCTGCATGTTCATTCTGTTCTCTCCCTCCGGTCAGCGGCGCTCGCCGGCGAAGAACCGCTGCTGGATCCAGGTGATGAGCAGCGTGATCGCGAGCAGCACGTAGGAGATCGCGGCGGCGTAGCCGTACCGGCCGCCCTCGAACTGTTTGTACAGATAATACCCGGCCACCGAGGTCGATCCGAGCGTCTCCTCGCCGATGACGAGTTGGGGTCCGCCCGCGGTCATGGCGTAGATTTCGGTGAAGGCGTTGAGCGAGCCGATGATGCCAGTGATGACCATGAAGAAGATGATCGGCTGCAGCAGCGGCAGCGTGATGTACCAGAACTGCTGGGTCTTCGACGCGCCGTCGATGTCGGCGGCCTCGTAGACCGCCTCGGGGATGTTCTGGAGGGCGGCGAGGAACAGCACCATGCCGAAGCCAGCGCCCTTGAGAACCATCGCGAACACGACGGCCGGCAGGGCGGTATAGGGGCTGGCGAGCGGACCGGCCTGATTGAAGAACTGGTCGGGGCCAAGGAACGCCGTGGTGATCTGGGCGAGCGCCCCGTATTTCGGTGCATAGATGAGGGTCCAGATGACACCGACGACGAGCATGTCGAGGATGTTCGGCAGGAAAAAGGCGCTGCGGAAGAAGCCTTTTCCATAGAGCTTGTTATGCAACAGGATGGCGAGGAACAACGCGGCGGCGATGCCCAGCGGGATGCTGAGGCCGCCGTAAATGGCCGTCACGACAAGCGACCACCAGAAGGCGGGATCGTTGAGCTTCCAGCTCGCGCCTTCCCAGTGAATGCCGAGGATCTGGAAGTAATTCGAGAGGCCCACCCAGCGCAGGTTCGTCAGGCCAAACCCCTGCGACGAGTCGAAGAAGCTCAGGTAAAGCGAGTACAGGATCGGAAAGATCAGGAACACCGTGAAGAGGATCAGGAACGGTGACAAGAACAGCAGCGAACTCGCCGTTTCCCGGGAATTCTGCGGAGCGCTCACGGCTACTCCTCCTCTCGACTCTGGATATTGGCGGACTCCACCACGAAGCAGGGGAAATCCAGCTCGTTCAGCCTGCGCGCGAGGGTCTCGGCTTCGGCTTCCTGCGCAAACGGGCCCATCAGGACCCGATACATCTCGTATTGGTCGTCGGGCGCCGTGAACGTCGCGACATGCCCGTGTTTTTTCAGCGCCTCGACGGTGGTGCGGGCAGTCTCCTCGTCGCCGAACGCCCCGAGCTGGACATGGAACCTGGGCGTCGCGACGATCGGCACCACCTCGCCCGACGTCACCTTCACCTGCGGGGCGGCCGGCTCGGCCGGCGGAACGGGGGCTTCGTCGACATCGCCGGCAACGTCGGCCTCATCGGCCTGTTCCGCATTTTTCGCCGCGGAGCCTCGAGGCATGTCCGGCCCCGTGTCGATCAGGAGCCAACCGACCCCCGCGATCAGGACGGCGATCAGCAGGTAAATACTATATTCTTTAATATTTTCTGACACGCCGATCGCCGGCGGGCCCCAGTCGAACGAACGATCGGTCGACCCGGGCGACGCAACGTCCGGTTTTTCCTGCACGTCGTCGAAGAGTTCAGTCATGATCGGCATCCTTCATCGGAAGCACCGCGCCGCAGGAGCAGGCAAAACCGGGCTGGACAATCTCGATTCTGTATCCGACACGGCGAATGATGGTCTTGCCGCACGCCGGGCAGAGGGTGTCCTGGTGATGCCCGAGGTCGATGTTGCCGACATACACGAATTTCAGCCGAGACGCGGCCCGGCGGGCGAAATCTTCGAGCTTTTCAGCCGGCGTCGGCGGCGCGGTCTCGTGGAATCGCGGGAAATATCGGGAAAGATGAAGAGGCACGTCGGGCGAGAGAGCGGCGATCCAGTCGATCATCTTGTCGAACGTCGTCGGATCGTCGTTGAGGCCAGGCACGATGAGGTTCGTGAGCTCGACATGGACGCCCGCGCGCACGGCGGCGGTGATGTTCTCGAGGACCGGCCCAAGCGAGGCCGACGTGATGTCGCGGTAGAACTCGTTCGTAAAGCCCTTCAGATCGATGTTCATGGCGTCGGTCACACCGCACAGGCTTCGCCACGGCTCGGCTTCGAGATAGCCGTTCGTGACCATGACCGTCTTCATGCCTTTCCGATGCAGCAGGGGCGCCGAGTCGACGATGTACTCATACCAGATGCCGGGTTCGTTATACGTGAAGGCCACGCCGATGTTGTCGGGGACTTCCGCAGCCAGCTCGACGAGCCGGTCGGGGGCGATATACTCGGTGGGGCAGATTTCCTGCGATATTTCGTGGTTCTGGCAAAACCTGCACGCGAGGTTGCAGCCGTAGGAGCCGATCGAGAAGATCGGCCGGCCCGGAAAAAAGTGATACAGCGGCTTCTTTTCGACCGGATCGACGTGCCCCGAGGTGACCTGCCCATAGGTATGGAGGACGCCGCGGCCCTGTTCGCGGCCACGGGCCAGACACCGGCCGCGCCGGCCGTCGGCGATGCGGCAATGGTTCGGACACAGCCGGCACTCGGTGAAAGCGCCGTCCTCTCGCATATACTCGGGTGTACGCATGCGTTCCTGTTCTAGCACGGCCGCTCTGGCCGCGTCAACAAGAGGTCGCCCCGGACAGGGCAGGAGATTTTCCAGTCACCCCGAAAACGAACGGGAATTGTAAACAACCCGAGATTTCACAGCACAGGAGGACAAACATCGTCACGTGCGAATGCGGGAGGTTTGCACCCGGGGCGATAGGGACGCATCGCGATGCGCCCGTATAGCTAGCCGTGCGTGCACACACTTTGACCCTGGGTATATTCCATGATAAGGTGTCATTCCATCTTTCCCGGAGGTCATCATGTTGGAAACCAAGGCCACCGCCCAGGAACAGCAAGACATCGCCGCCCTGTCCGATATCCGCAAGGCCCGTGAACAGGTCCTCAAGGAGATCGGCAGGGTTTTCATCGGTCAGAACAAGGTCGTCGAGGAAGTGCTCTACGCCCTCTTCGCGCGCGGTCACGTGTTGCTCATCGGCGTTCCCGGCCTCGGCAAGACGCTGCTGGTCAACACGCTGGCGAAGCTGCTAGATCTGAACTTCCGGCGCATCCAGTTCACGCCCGATCTCATGCCGACCGATATCATCGGCACCGAGATCCTCGAAGAAGACCAGACGACGCGCGAGCGCCGATTCCGGTTCGTCCAGGGGCCGCTGTTCACGCAGATCCTGCTCGCCGACGAGATCAACCGCACCCCGCCGAAAACGCAGGCGGCGCTCCTCCAGTCGATGCAGGAATACTCGGTCACCAGCGGCGGCAAGACCTACCAGCTCGACGCGCCGTTTTTCGTGCTCGCGACGCAGAACCCGATCGAGC
>JAGOCE010000170.1 GCA_017998915.1 Candidatus Ozemibacteraceae bacterium | reverse complement strand
ATGGATATCGATACATATACACCCGGCATCATCACCTGGGTCGAGGTAGTCATGACGCCGGGTCCCGATTTCGCGATCAACGGCCTCTCACGGATTCTCCTTCAGGAACGTGACGATGCCTATGACACTAGGGCGCTGCCCGACAGGGCGTATGGTCTGTCGACCGCGTTCGATTCCACCCTTGCCATGGCAAGCAGAAAAAGTATCGTTGACGACGTCGACCAGGTGAGGATCGACAGCTGGGCCATCGACGAACTTTCCGGCATCCATGTGACGAGCGGCGGCTCGGTCGGCACGACGACGAAAAAGAAATACCTCGTTTCGATACGGATCGATTGCGTGAACCCGGTCGACAACGTGATGACGATAGGCGATCAAAGCTCCGTCACGGTGAACACGGATGTGACCATCCTTCCCTGATCTGGTGGTGTGTTGACCGTCCCTTCAGGCCTGCTTCCAGCGTTTGAAAAAGGAATAATTCGGTTTGACGTCCGTTTGCAACTGCCAGATCGAACATTCGCAGGGCTCGAGTGGAAACGGGACCATGCCGGCGTTGGAAATGGCGCGGCGTTTCGTGAACAGTTCCTCGAATACCAGCTCGGAGAAAAGCCAGCCCCACGGAATCGTCAGGGTGACGGTGCGCGTCTCGGCGGCGAGATTCCATGCGACAACGGTCACCCGATCGGGGGCGGCGGGGTCGGCACGGAAAAACGCGACAAGGTCGGAAACGCCGTCGACGCAGACCGTTTCCCAGTGCCCTTTCTGGAGCTCCGGAGACGAGGTGCGGAGTCTCGCAAGCTGCCGAATCTCTTGCGTAAGGGGGGCGCTCATGGCTGCTTCCTGCCTCTCCCAAGGGATCGTGGCGCGGTTCTGGGGATCGCGGCCGCCTTTGAGGCCGAACTCTTCGCCGTAATATACCATCGGAATTCCCGGAAGTGTGAACTGGAGTCTGAGCGACGCTCGGTGGAAGGCCGGATCCGCGGCGAACTCGGTGTGTGCGCGTGGAATGTCATGCGACGACAGCATCTGGAACTGGTGAAATGCTCCCGCACCGTATGCCAGGCGGAGATTGTGCTGGAACTGGGCTGGCGTGATGCTCCGGTGGTATAAGGCCTTGACGGAGTTCGTGAAAAAATAGCTCTGCGTCGCATCGAGCGCTTTCAGCCAAGGAACCGAGTAGTTCGCGACCTCGCCGATGACCGCCGCCTCGGGGAAGCGTGATTTGAGCGTGTAGGAGATGAGCGCGCACGATTGGAGGCTGAGGTCGTTGGCACAGTCGAGCCGCACGCCGTCGAAGCCCTTGCGGAGCCAGAAGGCGAGAACGCTGTCGTCGCCGGTGATGAGTTCCTGCACCAGCCGACGGTCGCTGAGCTGAAGCTCGGGTAGGGCGGCGTGGCCCCACCAGCAGAGATACGAACCGTCGCCGTTGAAACGGAAATACCCCCGCTCAGGCGCCTGGTCATCCGCTTCCGCCCTGACGAACCAGGGATGCTTCTTCGAAACGTGGTTCAGGGCGATATCGAAGATGATTTTCATGCCCCTGGCGTGAACGGCCGACGTCAGCTCCTCGAGATCGTTCCAGTCGCCGAGCAACGGATCGATTGATTTATAGTCTACCGTATCGTATCTGTGGTAGGAAGGTGCCGCATTGATCGGTGTCAGCAGAATCGCGTTTGCGCCCAGTTCCCTGATATGATCGAGCTTTTCCGTGATGCCGCGGAGGTTCCCGCCGAAAAATTCGAGGCTGCCCGCCTTGCTCGACGCCGGTTTCGCATCCCACTTCAACAGACCGCTTGGAGTCTCACAAGAGGAGCCCGCTCGCCGGAACCTGTCCGGCACGATCTGGTAGAACACCGCCCCGCTCAGCCACGCCGGCACGCTCATCACTCATACCTCCGATCCTGGTTCCACAACCGCTGAATCACGGAGAACACCAAACGCTTCACCACAGAGCCACAGAAACACGGAGAAGTGTACCACGAAGACTTGGTAACAATTGCTATACAACGTGGCGCAACCGTGACCGAATTGGAATATACCAGATACGAAACAGCCGGTCAGCTGCAGCGGATGGCGTCGTAGAAAGAGGAACCCTTGTCATCGACGAGCAGGAAAGCAGGCATGTCGCGCACGACGATCTCGAACATGGCCTCCATACCCAGATCTTCGAACGCGGCCACTCGGCTGCTGACGATGTGCTCCTTCGCTATCAGGGCCGCGGCACCGCCGATCGTGCCCAGATAAAAGCCGCCGTGCGTGCGGCAGGCGGCTGTGACGCCGGCGGAACGGTTGCCCTTGGCGAGCATCACGAGCGATGCGCCGCGCGACATGAACCCGTCGACGTATGAGTCCATGCGCTGGGCCGTCGTTGGGCCAAAACTGCCGATGACATGGCCGTTGGGCGTCTTCGCGGGGCCGGCATAGTAGACCGGATATTTCAAGAATATCTCGGGAAGCGGCTCGCCGTCGTCGAGCATTCGCTTGAGGCGGGCATGGGCGATATCGCGCGCCACGACCAGCGGTCCCGAAAGCAGAACGAGACTGCCGACCCGCAGGGTGCCGAGTTGCGCCCGGATCTCCGCCATCGGTCGGGTGAGGTCGACGGCTGTCGGCGCCGTGCTCGCGATCCTCTGAATTTTTGGCAGAAGCCGCGCCGGATTCCGGTCGAGGTCTTCGAGAAAAACGCCGGCCGGGCTGATGCGACCCAAGATGTTGCGGTCGGCGCTGCACGAAACGCCGACCGAGACAGGGCAGGAGCCGGCATGCCGGGCGAGTCTGATCACGCGCGCCTCGAGGGCCAGCCACTTGCCTCCAAACTGGGCGCCCAGGCCGGAAGTCCGGGCGATGGCCATGACGCGGTTTTCCCAGGAACGGTCACGGAAGGGGATGCCTTCCGTGGAACCTGCCGGTGGGAGATGGTCGAGGGCGCCGGCGGAAGCAAGTTTCAGCATCTTCAGGTTGAACTCGGGCGACGTGCCGCCGATCACCGCCACCAGCCGATAGGGTGGACACGCTGCCACGCCAAGGGCCTCGATCTTGTCTCGCAGGAACGCTTCGAGCTTCTCCTCGGTCAGCAGGGCCTTCGACTCCTGGAATAACCCCGTCTTGTTGGCCGAACCGCCGCCCTTTGCCATGAACAGAAACTGATACTCGTCGCCCGCCGCCCAGCCGATATCGATTTGCGGCGGAAGGTTCGTCCGCGTGTTCACTTCCTCGAACATAGACAGAGGCGCGATCTGAGAATACCGGAGCGCCGACCGCCGGTATGCGTCCTCGACCCCCGCCGTCAGGGCTTCGGTATCGTCTCCGTCGACGATCACGTCGCCGCCGCGCTTCGCGATGATCGTCGCCGTGCCGGTGTCCTGGCAGAGGGGCAGTTCCCCCGCTGCCGAGATCACGGCATTCCGTATCAGGGCCGCCGCGACGTAGCGGTCGTTCTCCGATGCCTCGGCATCGTCGAGAATCGCCGCGAGCATATCGAGATGACGAGGGCGGAGATGAAAGGAGACGTCGTGAAATGCCTCGGCGGCGAGTGTCCGCAAGGCTTCCGCCGAAACGACCAGCCGTTCTCGCCCCCGCCAGACCTCGGTGCGGACGGCGTCGGCTGGCACCGGGAGTTTTCGCATCTGCGTGTCTTTCGCGATCAGCTTGAACATAATAGAACTCCTGATATAAAATGAAGCTGTTTCTCGTGAAGGCCGCCCCGGGCCGCGATGCGTCACTACTCGACGTGGTCCGGACCGGTGGGGGCGGGTGGGAGGGTGGGAACCTTCGGGTCGGAGGATTCGTCGCCGAAGTAGCTCAGTTCCTCGATGCCGGCGATTTCTCGGCGGCCGACGATACCGATCAGCATCCAGTCCTTGCTCAGCGGGTTGTACTTGTACTCGTGGACGAGCCGGAAGTTGTCGATCTGGCCCGTCGATTTCACGTGCGTTCGCGTACCAGTGCAGAACAGGTCGGTTTTTCCGATCCTGATACGGTTTTCTCCGGCTTGGCAAACGGGAACGTCGCTGGCGATTACTTCCAGCACCTTCTGTTCGAGCTCGTTGATGTCGACGCTCGGCTTTTCCGAAAACTTGATGACGAAGCCGTGCTTCACATCGGAATGCAGCACGGGACGGCGGTAGTTGTAATCGCGCTCCATGATCGACGTCGTGATGTCCTCGGCGGAATGGGCCATGAGGCGAAACTTGAGCGTCCGGTCGACCACCGATTTGATCGCCGCCGGGAATGGCCCGAACACCGACGGCCGCGCGATGATCACTTCCTCGCCGATCCCGAAGATGATGTGCGCGTTCAGGTTGAGCGCGTCGTAGATGAGGTCGAAATGCTCGACCACGACGCGACGGCCGTACGCCAGCGCCTCGCGGATCGCCTCGGCGATCTCGAAGGTCTGGTGGAACGCCAGTTCATACCGGATGTCGAGGTGGTAGGTGTGGGGCGCGAAGAAGTTGTCGGGCGCGAAGTCATAGATCGGCGTGGGGCGCAGGTTGACGCCCTCGTCGTCGTTCGTCAGCTCCAGGCCCGGGAAAAGGCCGCGGATCAGCGTCGATTTTCCCGAGCCCTCGGAACCGATGATGCCCACCAGCAGGTCCGACGGGAACAGATACCGCTGGCCAAGCTCGGCGCCGAGCATGTAGAGCCGCTGGCGGCCGCGAGGCGCATAGTAGGTCGAATAGATCAGCGTCTCGAAGGTGTGGGCGTTGAAGGTGAACGGAATACTCATGCGTCGAATTCGATCCCCAGGAGGGGCGCGTGTTGCTGCGCCCCGTAGATGTCGGTCTCTCCTGGGTCACCCGAGGCGATCCAGCGTTTGATCGTGATCTTCACGGCGTGCGCCGGCTCGAACCAGATGATGCAGAGGATATCCGACTCGGGAATCTTGTACAGCTTCGAGATCAGCGCCGGGTTCACGACGGCTTTCGCCTTGCACATGTCATACTCGTCGCGGGAACGGAAGATGATGTCGAGGGTCAGTTCGTAAGGGCCTGAGTTCTTCGACCTGATGACCCGCGCGACGTCGGTGATCCGATACTTCTTCGCCGGGCTGACGGCCGGCAGCCGCTTTTTCGTCGTCTTGGTCATTTCTGCACCTCGCCATTCGTATATGATTCAATATAGATTGGGAACATGCACGGATCGTCGACCTCGATCAGGTGATACAGCGAGAACGTATAGGCCGCGCCCATCGGCACATCGGAGGGGGAGAACGGGAAGGCGAGATTCCCTGCCGTCGCGATGCGCCCCTCATACCCGTAATGGAGCAGGGTCGAGCGGGTGACGGAACACAGCGTATCGGCTGCCTCCTGCGTCGCGCACAGCGCCTCGATGATGATGCATAGTTCATGGGAAGCGGCGTTCGCGAGAGGTTCCATCGCACCCATGACACCGTTCTTGCCGTAGACGTGGAACATGAGGCGGTCGCTCGTAGAGGGATTTTTCATCATGCTCCGCACCTGGGCCTCGACCTGCGGCAGGATCTCGTCGATCTTCGAGATCATGATCGGGTCGCGGGTTCCGGCGATGCTGACGGTGCGGTATCCGATGTTCCGGACGCCTTCCAGTTTCAGGAAGTAGCTTTTCGTCTTTTCGTAGCGGCTGCCCTTCACCTCGACGCGGCCGCCCGGCAGCTCGGTGAATGAGGTGGCGGTCAGATCGATGGCTCCTCCCGGACCGGGTAGGTGATACGGATCGGACTTCTCATAGAGGGTGTGGGCTGCGGCGGACATCGGCGTAAAGACACGCTTGTCACTGAGCGGTTCGAGGATGAACGAGTCGTCGGTCAGCGTGCCGAGCACGCAGTCAGCGCCCGAACCGGGTGTGGCGGCAATCGCCCCGCACTCGAGAATCTTTCCCATGTGCATCGCCAGGCCTTTGTCGAATCCCTGCTTGATCGGAACGGCGGCGAAGCAGGCCGGATCGTAACAGCGGCCGGCCAGGACGACCTGGGCACCCATCTCGAGTGCCTTCACGATCGGTTCGCAGCCCATCTGCGCGACGATGTGCACCGACTCCTCGACGTCCCTCGTGGTTGCATCGGGAACGAACGAGAGTGGCTTGACCCGCCCCTGCGACAGGGCTTCGAGGACCGTCTGTTTCTCGATGTCGGCCGGGATGACAGCCAGTCTGAAGGTGAGGCCGTTCTCCTTCGCTATCTCGCGGATGATCTCGTGGCACCAGTCGAGATGTGGCTTTGCGCCCGAGCCACCCGCCGATCCGATCACGACCGGAATGTTCTCGGCGACGCCTGCCGTGATCATGTACGTCAGGTCGCGTTTCACGAACGCGCGGTTCGTGAATGATTTTCCCGCCCCCAGATAATAGGGGCCGGGGTCGGTCGAGCCGGCATCGACGCCGATCAGATGCGGTTTGCGCTCCATCCCCCGTTTGAACGAGGCCTCGGGAAACCCGTAGCCCAGAATCGCCGTGGGCGACAACACCCTGAATTCCTTCTTCATATCTTCCTCATTCCCTTCTTGTTCCAACCACCGTTCAATTCAAAACCCATCGATAGGTACACCACTGAAGACACGAAGGCACAATGAAGGATCAGATTTCTTGGTGCCTTTGTGGTGAATCCTATTTCCGGCTGCGCAGGATCGCGAGCGTGCGTTCCATTTCATTATTGACGATATTGAACCCTTCGTCAAAACCCATGCCCGGCTTGGCCAACATCCGGTCCGCTCGGGCGGCCATGGCCAGATGCACGCAGCAGCGCGCCGAGACGTCGGTCTCGTTGCAGGTGCCGCCCTGATAGGCCTCGACGCCCATTTTTTTGCAGTAGAGGACGCTTTCGACGATATCCTGGACGCCGCCCAGGTCGGGAGTCTTGATCTGGAGCATATGTCCTGCGCCGGCGTCGGCGAAGTCCCGCACGTCCTCGAACGTGTTGCACCATTCGTCCGCGACGACGCGTACCTTCGAGCCCTTCGCCTTCAGTTGCTCGCAGATCGTCGCGAGCGCTTCGATCTGACGCTCGCGGTGCTCGACGTCGACGGGACCTTCGATATACAGGGGCAGCCCGCCGGCATCCGGCTCGAGGGAGGCGAGATACTCGGAGACCTTCGTCAGGTCGCCGCCGAACGCCTGGCCGATCGTTCCATAAACATCGATATGCAAGGCGGGCGCATACGAGGGATCGACCCGAAGTTCGCGGATGCGTTTCACGAGCCAGCGGATATACTCGCGGAGTTTCGAGCCGTCGCGGCCGAGCTTCTCGTCGATGTTGTTGATCAGCCCGTGGGGAAGGGCCTCGACGCGCTTGAGGATCATCTTGTCCGCGTTCTCGTAGCGGTTGTCGCCGGTCTGGGCGAACACGGGGACACGCTCGGCGATGACGGGCAGGCCGTACTCGTCGCAGACGACCTCCGCCATCAGGCGATGCGTCGCCTTCGCGCGTGCGTCGAGCAGAGCCTGGGAAAGGCCATACCGGAGCGCCGTGTGCAGCTTCTTCCCTTCGAACTCGAGTGTCATGAAACGGCCGACGAGGTCCCGGAATTTCGTGATCTCGAGGCCTTCGAGCAGAGGCCGGACGTTCTTCTCGAGGAACGGCAGATACGTGTCGGCGAGAAACAGTGGGTCGCGACCGCCGGCGCCGGAATACTGGACCGCGCAGCAGTCGCCGACGGCGATCTGTCCGTCCTCGAGCTCGAGCAGCACCGAGACCGCTTCGCCCGCGACACGGATGCTGCGGAACCCCGGCGTGACCGGGTCGCCCTTGTACACGAACCCGTCGTGCTCCGCCCCCTTCTTGATCGCCCGCTGATCATCGAAGAAAAACGACGAAACCCCCTTCGCAAACACCACCTGCCTGATCTTCATATATACCGTCTCCTATTCGTGACAAGCATCATTCTGTTTTTCGAACTCCAGAGACCCGATCCGCTGATGTCGCAGATGTCATCCTGAAGCCTGACATGGTTTCCATCTTCAAACTTCCCCCGGTGAACGGGGTGTTTACCTGGGTCTCCCGACGAGTTTACCCTTGCTGACCGCGTAAATGTCGTCGGTGACCATCTGGAAGCAGAGGGCGCGCTTCTCTGCCGTCGCCCGCTGCTGGAGGCGCTCCTGGTGGAACGCCCAGACGTCGTCGGCCATCGGCACGTTGCCGCGCTGGAAGAGACGGATGCACCCATCGTTGTCGCGGATCGGCAGGATCTTCCGGCGGTTGCAGGTAGCGGGGGCGAACGGACCATCCA
>JAGOCE010000169.1 GCA_017998915.1 Candidatus Ozemibacteraceae bacterium | reverse complement strand
CCCGACTGGTTCGGCAACAGCACCCTCCTCGCCGCCGGCGCGATCCCCCTCGAACCATCTGAAATACATATTGATATGATAATTTCAAATATTATATGTCCGTAGGGCGGGTTTCAAGCCTGCCCCAGACTGTTCGCCTCATTCCCACGGGGGCGCCGCTGGTTCCAGGATGGCGCAGTTCAAGCGGACCCCTCCGGATACTTCGCAATTGTTCGACAGATGCCGATGTATGTTCCGTATGCCTGTTTTTTCTCCGGCAAAGACCGGCGCGTCATGCTCAAACTCCGGCTTGATTCGTGGTAAAATGAAGGTTCCAGATGCCCATATGGAGTGGATATATGACCGCTGTGTCCGGCGCCTTTTCGCGTTATAGAATCATTCTCGGCCTTGTCATCACCGTTTGCGTGAGCGCCCTGGTCGGCGTCGGCTGCGGCGGCGGATCATCGGTGTCATCCATCAATCTCCAGAACACCCTTTCCGGCCGTATTCTGGCCGACCGGAATCCCGCCTCCATCCGAACGGCAACTGCCCTGTTGGGCGTGGCCGGCGCCCAGGTCTGGATCGAAGATCTGGCCGACGATCCGCAGTTCCATACCATCACCGGAGAAAGGGGCGCCTACGAGTTCCATGGCGTTCCTGAAGGGGCGCACAGGGTTGTCGCGAAATACACGGACAACGCCGGCGTGGTGAAGAATCGTTCCTATGTGGCCCATGTTCCGGTCGGCGCGGAAACGACGGTCGTGGAAACCGTGATCCTCGAGCCCGCGAAGAACGTCGTGACCGGCGTGCTCCGCGACATGAGCGGCAACGTTCTTCCGGCAGGAACCCTTCTCACACTTTGGGGAGAACCCTTCACGGTCGGTTCGAACGGCATCTTCACCAGTCCTCCGCTTCCCGATGCGGTTTCCCAGGAAATCATTTTCGTGAAGACGGGCACGGCCGGCGTGCCCGTTTCCATCGTTGCTCCCTTTGTCTCCAGCGTCGTGCCGGCGTTTCTCGACCTCAGGGTCAACACCGCCGGAGCGGGGGAGAATCATCCGCCGTCCGGAGCGCTTATCGCGAGCGGGGAATCCGGCATCACGAGCAGGGTGTCTCCCGGTGGCCTGCTGTCGCTGAGCGTCACGGGCTACGACGCCGATGCCGGGGAGGCCGAGCGACTTACGTACCAGTGGTCGACGACCTTGGGAACGCTCGAAAACGGAACGTCACCGATGCGGAAAACATGGAGGGCGCCTGCCTATACCGGGGTTGCCACCATCTCCGTTCAGATCACCGACCCGGATGGAGCGACCGGCACCGTCAAACTGCCCCTTCTCATCGGCATCACATCGCCCTCTCAGGCCGACCTTACGCCGCCGACGACGACGCTCGCGGCTCTCGTGGCCGAGACGTTCGACAACGAGGCGTTCCAGGTTCGGATCGCGTTCTCCGAGGCTGTCACCGGTTTCGGCGCCGGTGACCTGAAGGTGACGAACGGCTCCGTGACCGGCCTGGCGCAGGTGACTGCCGGAACGATCTATACGGCGACCATCAAACCCGCCGCCATTGGAAACGTGAAGGTTGAGCTTCCGGCGGCTGTTGCCGCGGATATCGGCGGCAATCTCGCCCTTGCCGCGGTGGCGATAACCGTCTCCAATACCTGGTCTGATCTCGTGCCGCCCGCGGAGCCGACGATCAACGCCGTGACGACTCCGACGAACGGTTCACCGCAGACGATCAGCGGCACGAAGCCGGCTGATGCGGCGACCGTGCTGGTGAACGGTTCGAGCGACGGCGTGACGTATCCGACCGCGACGACGTGGCGGTATGCGCTGGCTCTCCAGCCAGGAACGAACGCGATCAGTGTGGTGAGCCGCGATGCGGCCGGCAACGTGTCGAACGCCATGACGTCGGGCATCGAGTATGACAATGTCGCTCCGACCGCTCCGACAGCCGTGACGCTCGCTCCCGTCGGGGGGACGATCGTGGCGAACACCCTCAATTCGACGAACACGAACCTGACGGTGTCGGCGGCGATCGTCGCCGGTCAGGCGACCGGCGGTGAAGCCGAGCTTCTTTTCAACGGCGCATCGCTCGTTCCGGCGGTCAAAGATGCCGCTATCGCAGCCGGAGACACGACCGTGACGTTCGACGTTGGATTGGCCGGCAACGCTGCCGTGCGCGCGAAATTCCCCGCCGGCGGGGTGTTCAGCGTGCGGCTGCGCGATCCGGCCGGCAGTGCGGTGGTCAGCACGGCAGGCAACCCGACCCTCTTCGTCGATTACGTGGCGCCAGTCGTTTCCGCTCCGATCAACACCGCCCAGACGCTCAAAAACGGAGCGGTCTCGACCTCGACGGTCCGGTCGTCCGAGGCCGGTTCGATCTATTTCGTGAAGAACGGCGTGGCGGCCGCGACGCCGGCCCAGATCGCCGTGGCCGTGGCAGCGAACCTGGCGTTCGCGGCAAAAACGGGGGCTGTCGCGAATACGCCCTATCCCGTCACCCTGCCGCTCACGCTCGTTGAAGGGCTCTACGACCTCGTTGCCGTCGATACGGCCGGAAACGTTTCGGCGATCGTCGGCGGCTGGCTGACCGTCGATAACACGAAACCCGTGGTGAGCGCCCCGACGAACGTCGCCCAGACGCTCAAAAGCGGCGCCACCTCGACCTCCACCGTGCAATCGACCGAAGCCGGAAACATCTACCTCGTGAAGCATCTGGAAGCCGCGACGACGCAGACCGGGATCGATACCGCCGTCGCCGCCCACAAGGCGTTTCTCGCAAAAAACGGTGCCGTCGCGAACACGCCCTATCCCGTGACCCTGAACGCCGGCCTTCTCGACGGTCTGTATGACCTCGTCGCCGTTGATATCGCGGGCAATATATCGACGATCGTCGGCGGTTGGCTGACCGTCGATAACACGAAGCCCGTGGTGAGCGCCCCGACGAACGTCGCGCAGACGCTCAAAAGCGGTGATGCGTCGACCTCGACGGTCCGCTCGACCGAGGCCGGTCGAATCTATCTCGTGAAGCATCTGGAACCTGCGACGACGCAGGGCGAGATCGATACCGCGATCTCCGCTCACAAGGCGTTTCTCGCGAAAGACGCCGCCGCCGCGAATACGGCGTATCCCGTGACCCTGGCCGCCGGGCTTCTCGATGGGGTGTATGACATCGTCGCTGTCGACATCGCGGGAAACGTTTCGGCGATCCTCGGCGGCTGGCTGATGGTCGACAACACCCCGCCGACCGCCCTTGCGGTGACGTCGACGACCGCGAGCAACGGCGTTATATTGGATGATATTGTAAATGTCACGATACGATTCAGCGAACCCGTGCGGGTCGTGACGACCGGCGGCACGCCCGCGCTCACGCTCGAGACGGGCTCCACCGACCGCGCCGCCCCCTGGCAGAGCGGCGATACGACCGATTCTCTCGTGTTCCGGTATACGGTACAGAACGGCGATTTCTCTTCCGATCTTGACTACGCGAACACGACGGCCCTGGCTCTCAACGGCGGAACCATCGGCGATGCGGTCGGTAATCCGGCCGTCCTGACGCTGCCCGCGCCGGGCGCCGCCGGCTCCCTGGGCGCGAACGCCCAGATCGCGGTCGATGCCGTCACGGCCTATGCCTTCGGCGGCCACCTCGGCGATGCACGAAATGCGTGGTGGAACGGAACGCGCCTGTCCGGCAGCTTCGGCGCGGCAGCCGTGAGCCCCGACGGCTCGATATTCGTATCCGACGTCTCGAATCATCGTGTCTTTAAACTCTCTTCCGCCGGCGCCGTGACGAAAATCATCGGCGGACCAGGCGCGGGAAACGGTCAGTTCAACGGCCCGCGCGGCATCGCGTTCGACAGTTCGGGAAACGTGTATGTGGCCGATTCGGGCAACGACAGAATCCAGAAGTTCGATTCGGACGGAACCTTCCTGGCGGCATGGGGAAGCACCGGCACGGGCGATGGACAATTCGACGAACCGTGGGGCATCGCGATCGACGGCTCGGATAATGTGTATATCGCTGACTATACGAATGGCCGCGTTCAGAAGTTCACCTCCGCGTTGGTGTTTTCCTCGAAATTCAATGTTTCCCAGCCGAAAGGAATCTGCTTCGACGGCGCGGGAAACCTCTGCTTCGTCAGCGGCAACATTGTCATGAAATACACCCCCGCCGGGAGCTTCATAACCCAGTGGGGAACCAATGGCACGGGGAATGGACAGTTCATTTCTCCGGAGGGCATTGCCCGCGCGAACTCGGGGAATATTCTCGTGGCTGACGCCGGGAACGACCGTCTGCAGGAGTTCACGAATGCGGGAGCGTTCGTTTCCGTGATTGGAAGCTTCGGCACAGGGAACGGTCAGTTCGACACGCCGAAAGGCGTGTGCGTGGACGGCACAGGCAAAATTTTTGTCGCCGACACCGGAAACGGTCGGATTCAGAGGCTCTCGGCCCTCGGCGTGTTCGAAGCCAGGTGGGGCACGGCGGGAGCGGAAAACGGCCGGTTCAACAACCCCTATGATGTTGCCCGGGATTTGTCTGGAAACGTATATATTTCAGACTTTGTTAATAATCGCATCCAGAAATTCTCATCGACCGGTGCATATATCACCCAGTGGGGCACCGGGGGCACGGGAAATGGCAATTTTTCCGGTCCGAAAGGAATTGCTGTCGATGATTCCGGGAATGTCTACGTTGCCGATTCAGACAACGACCGGATTCAGAAGTTCACCGGTGCCGGCGTATTCGTTGCCAAGTGGGGGACCAGCGGGGCACAGGCCGGGAACTTCAACGACCCGTGCGGTGTGGCCGTCGACGCTTCGGGCAATCTCTATGTAGCTGATTCGGGCAATCACCGCATGCAGAAATTCTCATCGGCAGGCGCGGTTCTTGCCGTGTGGGGCTCGAACGGTGCCGGCGACGGCCAGTTCGCGAATCCTCGCGGCGTGGCCGTCGACTGGGCCGGGAACATCTATGTGGCCGACGCGGGCAATCACCGGATTCAGAAGTTCGATGCCTCGCGAGCCTTTGTCGCGAAGTGGGGGACGAACGGCACGGCAGCCGGCCAGTTCGCCGGCCCGAAGGGAATAGCCGTCGATGTCGCGGGCAACGTCTATGTTTCCGACACCGGAAACGATCGTATCCAGAAATTCACGCCGTCGGGCACCTGGATGGCCGGGTGGAACTCGACAGGCTCCGCTGACGGCCAATTCCTCGGCCCGATCGGCCTTGTCGTCGATGAGACGGGAAGCATTCTTGTCGCCGATGGCGGAAATCACACGATCGAGGCATTTTTGCACTGATCGTTCCATTTTTTTTACAGAACTGACTCCGCGGATGGAGCGAATCCAGGTCGGCTGCGGCCGGCTGATTTGATTCCACCAGTTTCGTATCGCGTTTTCCCGGGGACCACAGAAATTCATCTGTCCTCGGAGATTCGGAAACCTCTCGGATGGTACCGAACTTGCGACATCTGGGGGTACACGTATGAATTCCCTGAATACGCTTAACATTGTGTGAAAAAAACCTTGAATGAAACCGGGAATTTGTTACGATGGTTTATAGAGAAATAAAATTCTGGAAGCTCCGTATTCTACTCCTATACCTCACTCATCTCTATAGTTACGGTATATTTACCACAGATAATCTGTGGGGGGTTTGTATGTGAGTAACAAACTTCAAACCTCCCTCCGCCTCAGCCTGATGGTGGTCCTGGTTTGCTGCTTGTGCATGGGCCTGATGATCGGCCTTGGCTGCGGCGGCGGCGGTGGGGGTGGCGGATCGTCGGTGTCATCCGTCAACCTCATGAACTCTCTGACCGGGCGCGTCCTCGTCGAACGCAGCCCGGCTTCCGTGCGTACGGCGGGTTTGACCGAGGGGGTCAAGGGCGCGGAAGTCTGGATCGAAGCGTTGAGTGGCGATCCCCGTTTCCGCACCCTGAGCGGTGAAGACGGCACCTACGTGTTTTCCGGCGTGCCTGAAGGATCGCATCATGTCGTCGCGAAGATCGTGAAACCCGGTTCGGACGGGAAAAATCTCGTCTGGAAACAGCGCTCGACCGTGGTCGCCGTTCCGGTGGGCGCCGATACGACGATCGTCGATAACATCTTCCTCGAGCCGGCGAAAAACTATGTGACGGGCACCCTGAAAGATGCTGAAGGCCGGCTTCTCCCCTACGGAACGCCGCTTACGCTCTGGGGCGAGATGTTCAGAACCGACCGCCATGGAGAATTCGTCTCTCCGCCGCTTCCCGACAGCATCAACGAGGGAACGATCCTGGTCCGGATGACCACCGGCGGAAATGCCGTCATCCGGGCACCGTTCGTTTCAGATATCGTTCCGGCGCGCGTCGATTACGAAATCGGCATGACCGGCCGAGAGGAAAACCGCCCCCCGTCCGGGGTTCTGATTCCCCGGAACGAAATCACCGTGATCAGCAAGACTCCGACCGGCGGCAGCCTCACCATCACGGCTTCCGGCTACGATCCCGATTCTGGGGAAGACCGCCTGCTGACCTACCGGTGGTCGACGACGCTCGGAACTCTCGAAAACGGCACCGGGGCGTTGCAAAAAATCTTCCGGGCGCCCGACCACACCGGCATTGCGACGATCAGCGTCGTCGTGACCGACCCCTCCGGCGCGACCGGAAGCATTCAGCTGCCGATCCTCATCGGCATCAACTCGGCGGCCGAAGCCGATACGACTCCTCCGAAAGCCACGCTCGCCGCCCTCGTCACCGAAACCTGGGACGGCGCTCCCTTCCAGGTCCGGGTGACGTTTTCCGAGGCCGTCTTCGGGTTCGACAAGACCGATCTCACGGTTGCGAACGGCTCCGTCACCTCGATTGCGACCGTGACGGCCCGAACGACGTATCTGGCGACGATTGCGCCGGCAGCGTTCGGCCCCGTGACGGTCGGCCTTCCGGCTGGCGCCGTTTCCGATCTCGGCGGCAACCGCAACCCGGCGGCAACCGGCATCAGCGTCACGCACGGAACGCTTCTGAACGCGGGAAACCAGCTGCTCGCCTTCGCCTTCACCCTGGCGGACAACCCCGGCTCCGGTTTGACAGCCGACGTCCAGGCGACGATCGACTCGACTTCGAGGAACGTCGTTCTGAATGTTCCGTTCGGAACGATACTGAAAGGGCTGGTGTCGACGTTCACCGTCGCTCTGCGCGCGACGGTGAAGGTCGGCGATCTCGTCCAGGTCAGCGGCGACACCCCCAACGACTTCACCGCGCCGCTTGCCTACACCGTCACGGCCGAAAACGGAACCGGCGTGAATTACACCGTGACGGTCCATGCCGCGCCCGGCATCACGGCGCTGTTCCCGGCGAACGGCGCGGTCAACGTGAATCGCGGCGCCGATCTCGCCCTGACGTTCAGCAAGGGCATCTTCAAGAGCACGGGCAGCATCGTCATCAAAAACATCACCGACGGCACGACGGCCCAGACCATCGACGTCAACTCGGCGAACGTCACCGTCGCCGGAAATGTCGCCTCGATTTCCCACGCCGCCTTCGAAACGAAGAAGTATGCCGTGCGCATCGCGAACACCTGCTTCGTCGATGCCGTCGGGAACGCGTTCGCCGGCATTCCTGACGATTCCGTCTGGGCGTTCACCGTGAACGCCGAAATCCCCGTCGCAACCTTCTCGATCGTCTCGAGTCCCCGCGCCACACCGGCCGGAACGGTGACGATGAAGTTCTCGAAGAGCGTCACCGGGGTCGATATCTCCGACCTCACCCTTACGCGGAATGCCGCCCCTGTGGCTCTGACGGCTCCGCTGCTCGGTGGCTCCGGCGTGAACTACACCGTCGACCTGAGCGGCGTCTCGACGGCCGACGGCGCCTACCGGCTGACTCTCAAAGCCGCCGGATCGGGCATCTTCGATGCCGCCGGCAACGAAGTGTCCGAGGTGGCGAGCATTGCCTGGATCATGGATACGACGCCCCCGGCGACACCGACGGCGGTGGTTCTCACGCCGGTCGGTGGAACAATAGCGAACAATATATTGAATACGACGAACACGAACCTGACCGCCCAGGCGACCATCGTCGCCGGCGACGCGACCGGCGGCACGGCGGAACTGCTGTTCAACGGCGTCCCGTTGAGCCCGGCGGTGAAAGACACGTCGATCGCCGCCGGAGACACGAGGGTTCCTCGCTATTTTACGTGGGTAGACCAAAATTTAGCTTTCCAGCAATCAGGTATGCCATCGCAATGAGATTTTCATCAGATCGATATCCCCGTGCTCTGGCCTTGGCAGCTTGGAGGAGACTGT
>JAGOCE010000168.1 GCA_017998915.1 Candidatus Ozemibacteraceae bacterium | reverse complement strand
GTCGCGCTTGCCGACGAACCGTATCTGATCCTGGGAATGGAATTCTGCATATTTATGCTGTTCTATATCGCCGGTGTTGTCGGAGCTGCGACACGGCTTCCCCGGACGGTGATGCCGCCGCTCGAGGTCCCTCGACCCTCTGCTGCCGGCGATTCCGTCGGTCCTGGAACGCCGTTGCCGGTAGCCGACGAGGGCTTGACGGCGCTGATCGGAAATGGTGCCAGGGGGGAGGGAACGGGCAGGGCGCCGGGCATGATGCGGCTGCTTGGGCTCGCTCTTTGTCTGGCCGCCCTTGGACTGGGACTCCTGCCCGCTTCTGGCCGACTTGTCGTCCAGGCGCGCATTGCCTCGCTTCTCGGCCGGCATGAACGAGCCCTGGCCTGGACCGGCGAGGCATTGGCCAAAAATCCGCAGGATGCCTCGGCGCATCATCTGAGGGGACTGTTGCTTCTGGCGAAGGGACAGGATACCGATAAAACGGGTGGTCTCGAACATCTCCGGAAGGCAGTACAGGCCGGGCCGCGATCGGCGAGATTTCACGTGTCGCTTGGCGTGGAATTGAACGGCTTTGGGCTTGCTACCGAGGCTGCTCAGGCAGCCTCGGAGGCGGTGAAACTGCATCCGGGCGAGTATCGCCTGTGGATGTTGCTTGCAGACGTTCTTACGGCCCAGGGCAAGCGCAGCGACGCTGTCGATGCCTACAGAAAAGCGGTGGAGCTCGAGCCACAGGATCCCGTTCTTCTGAACAATCTGGCGTTCACCCTCCTCGAACTCGATCGGGAGACTGGTCTTGCTCTCGAGTTGGCGAAAAAATCCGTCGAGCTCCAGCCCGGGTATGTCTTCAACCTGGACACCCTGGCTTGGGCCTTCCACAAGAATGGACGGTCGAATGAAGCACTCGAGATCATGCTTCAGATCAGGGAGTCGGTGGCGACCCTCTCTGCTGAAATCGAGTTCCATAATGCCGTCATCTGCCGGGAAATGAATATGCTCGATACGCCGCGTGCCGTGTTCGAGCGCATCGCGGCACGGCCGGATGCGAAGACGATTCCCGGGTTGACAACTCAGATCGAAGCGGTGCTGGCGACGCTGCCGGCGCAGGCCGAGGCCGTCGGAAGCGAAACGTCATCGACGGCATCGGCCGGCACCGAAGGGCGGTGATGGCATGAAACGTGTGTTTGGGTTGATGCTGCTCGTTGCCGCCGCCCTGCTCCTGTCGACGGGAAGTGGGGAAGCCGCTCTCAACATCGACACGAGCTACGCAGGCAAGTATCGCGGCACGCCACAGTATGCGAAAATGATCGCGGATCTGCCGTTCGTGTATCAGGAAGCCCTGCAGAAGATCAAACGCGCGCTGGGGATTCCCGTTCCGGACCGCCTCGAGGTGATCGTCGTTTTTTCGGACGAACTGACCCACAACGGTCTGCGACTGCGGGGAAAAAGACGTTCCGTTCAGTCAGCCGGCAGCAGGATACTGCACTATATCTATCTCGATCTCGAGTTTCTCGTCACCGGCCAGGCGACGCTGATCGAGGAAATGACCCACGAGTTGACGCATGCCGTCATGGCTGACATCACCGGTCTTGCCACGTATGAAACCATGCCGATGTGGATCAAGGAAGGAACGGCGGTACATGCCGCCGATCAGGGATTGGCCAGGATAAAGGCCCTCATGCGCCGGGGTTTCAGCCTGGCTCAGTTCAGCAACGAAGACGAAAGCGACGATGGAAACCCGATTTCGCTGGAGCGATACGTTGAAAACTACCTGAAGGTGCAGTTTCTGTTGAAGACCTTCGGGAACGAGGCTCTGCACCGGTTCATCAACCGGCTTCTCGAGAGCGGCGACGTGGAGTCCGAACTCGATTCTTGCTTCAACGGCCTCTCGGAAGAGGTCATGACAAAGTATGCCAAGGACTATATAACAAAGACGCTCGTGGCGAACGCGAGGCCCAGACATGCCCGCGATCAGTTTCTCCAGGGAGCGAAGTTCTTCGAAGAGGGCGAGTATCTCTCGGCGCGTCTCGCTCTCAACGACGCGCTCTATGGAGGCCTGAGCGAAGACGAGTTCCAGAAGGCTGCATTCCTGCTCGCCGAGTGCTACATCCAGGAACGGAATCCGCAGGCGGCGTTCACCTTTTTGCAGCGCGTTCGTCCCGATCCGAAGCGCATTCCCGTAGATCGATACCAGTTTCTGAACGCCTATACGCTCTATGCGATGGGCCAGACGACCGAAGCCTATTTTGGCTTCAGGTCGGCGTTCGAGGGAACGACCAACGTCGCCGTGAAGGAAGGGGCTCTCTATTACCTGATACGCATCTTGATCGAAGTCGGCAATCTCGAGGAAGCGAAACGCGTGCTGGCGCATCTCCGGAATGTCTTCCCGAGAAGCGCATACGTGCCGCTGGCGAATGCCGTCTATGCGGCTGCTCGATGAAATGAAGCTTGATGTATATGTATAAGTATATAAATTGTTCCGATGCATGTCGTCTTCGGGCCATGAGGGCGAAGGAACATGCGGTGTCTGATACAAAAAACGATGGATGTGAGGAAGACGCATGCTGAAAAAACTGGTGATTCCCGTTATGGCTGTCGTGGTGATCGTGTCCGGGATATCCGCATGCTTCGCCCAGAGTTCCGGGCGGGCATTCGAGGATGCGATCAGGAGTCGCGCGACAGGCAGCGTCGAGGACGTGACCGCGAAATTCATGGAAGCTGCGGGCCAAACTTCCGACAAGACGCAGAAAGGCTTCGTGCTGTCGTCCCTCGCCGAATACCTGATGGAGAAAGAGGAGTGGCAGGCGGCGGTGGACGTCTACCAGCAGGTCATACGTGAGGGGGCTGACGCCAACATTCCTGGCGCCTGTTATGGAGCCGCTCAGGCCTCGCTGATGATGGGAAATCATGACCATGCGAAAGAACTCTGCAAGATCCTCAAGGCAAAGTACCCCGCGAGTGGAATAGAGGAGTTTGCCAACCAGATGAAAGCGGATGCGCCTGACAGCGTTCATGCCCTTCTGGCTGAGTATCTCGCGGAGTTCGAGGGAGTGACGGGGGAAATGGTCGATGTGACGACCCTTCCCGCGGTGAAAGAGCCCACGCCCCTCGCATCGGCTGCTGAACCCGTTCAACCCGCGGTGACAGAGGAAGCGGTGACGGAACCGGTGACGGAGCCGGCTGCGGAGCAAGTGAGCGAACCTGGGCAGCCTCGGTTATCGCTTCAGGTGCGCGGCTGGCAGAGCGATCTGTCCGGAAGATTGGAATCGAGAGGCATGAACCTGGACCTTGCGAACGAGACGAACATCGATGACCAGAACCGGTTTGCGATGAAGGCGGCCTGGAATATCTCCAGGAAGAACCAGCTCCGGTTCGACTACATGCATTTCGATCACAGTGGTTTCCTGAAAAAGAACATGACGTTCGACAACCTCAATTACGGATTCGGGGCCTTGCTGAACATCGAGACGCGGTTCTTCGATGCCGGATTCGCGCGCCTGGTCAAGGAAACGGGAGATGTCGCCTGGCGGTTCCTCTTCGGCGGGAAGGTGAGCCACGCGTTCATGCATGTTGAACAGCGTGTTTCCGGTGGCTTCAGGTCCGGCGAACTGACCCAGGACTTCCCGATTCCGTATGTCGGCTTCGAAGGGCAGGGGAAAATCAATTCCAACGCCTCGATCAATGCTTCGCTCAAGTATTTCACGGTGGAACAGGGCGACACGGCGGGCGATCTGACCGACCTCGATGTGGCGTTCCTGATTGGGCGCGACTATGAGACGATGCCCTCCAAAACCGAATGGTATGGCTCTCTCGGCTATCGGTATTTCCTCCTTCGCGGAAGGACGACCGACGAGACGGTGAAGGTCAGCTACGCGGGTCCCACGTTCGGCGTCGAAAGCAGGTTCTGAAACGCCGGAACCAGGGCAGGCGCATCGGGTTTCACAACCGCTGGATCACAGAGGACACACCGTTCACGGAGAGTTCTCTGTGATTCGCACGCGTTCTTGTATGCATGGGAACTCATGCGCTCATCCTGACTCCGGGATCGTTTGACAGTCCGGAAGGGCCGTGTTAGGCTTCAGTTCTCGATTTGAACGAACTTTTCGACGCGGGGGAAGGAATGAAAACCAAACTGGAACAGGCTCTTGCGATGCTTCGCGGGAGAATCGCGACGCCGCCGACCGTAGCCGTCGTGCTCGGCTCGGGGCTGGGAAAATTCGCCGACCAGGTCGAAGATCCGGTCGTGGTCGAGTATCGCGACATCCCGCATTTCCCCGTGTCGACCGTCAAAGGCCATTCGGGCCGCCTCGTCTGCGGCCGCGTCGGCGGAAAACAGGTTGCCGTCATGCAGGGCCGGTTCCATTACTACGAAGGCTACAGCATGACCGAGGTCACCTTCCCGATTCGCGTCCTGCGCGGCCTGGGATGCACCGACCTGATCATCACGAACGCCTCCGGTGGCCTGAACCGCACGTTTTCGGTTGGCGACCTGATGGTCATGACCGACCATATCAACCACATGGGCGACAACCCCCTTCGCGGCAAGAATGACGATAGCGTCGGTCCGCGCTTCCCGCCGATGCAGGGCGTATACACGCCGGAGCTGGTCGGCCTCGCGATGAAGATCGGCCGCGAGATCGGGGCCCCGATGCAGAAGGGCGTCTACGTCGCGGTTTCCGGGCCGAACTACGAGACGGCCGCCGAACTGCGCGCGTTCAGGATCATCGGGGCCGACGCCGTTGGCATGTCGACGGTGCCTGAGGTGCTCGTTGCCGTTCACGGCGGATACGAGCGCATCTGCGGCATCAGCTGCGTGACCGATATGGCGACCGGCGAAGGCCACGAGAACGTGAACCACGAGGACGTGATCGCCGCGGCAGCCGCGGCGCAGCCGTATTTTTTGGCGCTGGTCGGCAGTCTCATCGAACGCATGTGAGCATTCTCGACCGCCTCCAGGCTCTGTGCGAGCTGTTCGACCAGCTCACGCACAAGCTGTCCGATCCCGCCGTTCTCGCAAACCCTGCCGAGTTCCAGAAGATCGCGAAGAAACGGGCCGAGCTCGAGCCGATCACCATCGCCGTCGCCGCCTATCACGATCTTCACAGACGCTTCACCGGCGCCGAGCAGATGGCCGCGTCCGAAAGCGATCCCGAGCTCCGGGTGCTCGCCGGGGAAGAGGCCGCCGAGCTTCGGCCGCAGATCGAGCGCATGGAAAAACAGCTCCGCCTGCTGCTCATTCCGAAAGACGCCGACGACGAGAAAAACCTCATCTGCGAAATCCGCGCAGGAGCGGGCGGTGACGAGGCCGGGCTGTTCGCGGGCCAGCTGCATCGCATGTATTCCCGGTATGCCGATCGGCGCGGCTGGAAGACCGAACTGCTCAGCATCAGCGAAACCGGCATCGGCGGCGTGAAAGAAGTCATTTTTTCCGTCCAGGGCGCCGGCGCCTACGGCCGCCTGAAGTTCGAAAGCGGCGTCCATCGCGTGCAGCGCGTGCCTGCGACCGAGGCCTCGGGCCGCATCCATACCTCGACCGTCACGGTTGCCGTGCTTCCGGAAGCCGAGGATGTCGACGTGAAGATCGACGAGCGGGAACTGCGGATCGACGTATTCCGTTCCTCCGGCCCGGGCGGGCAGAGCGTGAACACAACCGACTCGGCCGTCCGCGTCACTCATATACCGACCGGTATCGTTATCAGCTGCCAGGACGAGAAAAGCCAGCACAAGAACAAGGCCAAGGCCCTGCGCATCCTTCGGACGAAACTTCTCGACAACGCCCGCGCCGAGCAGGACAAGGCCCGCGCCGAAGACCGCCGCTCGCAGGTCGGAACGGGCGACCGGTCCGAGCGCATCCGCACCTACAATTTTCCGCAGCAGCGGCTGACCGACCATCGCATCGGCCTTACCCTGCACCGGCTCACCGAGATCGTCGAGGGCGACATTGACGAGGTGATCGACGCCCTGATCGAGGCCGACAACCTGCGGAAGCTCGAAGCGGAAGGTGCCGCCTCGCTTTGATCCTTCGATGCTGACGGTCAGGGATCTCCTGCGCGAGATCGTCGCCAGGCTTGAAGCGGCGGGCGTGTCGGAGCCCCGCCCCGGCGCCGCCCTGCTGCTCGCCGCCGTCATGAACGTGAAACGCGGCCGCCTGCCGCTCATCTATCCTGAGCCGGCGAGCGACGTGCAGATCGCACGGGCGCGGGAATGGACGGAGAGACGCTGTCGCAACGAGCCGATCCAGTACATTCTGGGAAGCTGGGAATTTGCGGGATATCCCGTCCTCGTCGGTCCCGGCGCCCTCATTCCGCGCCCGGAAACCGAGGAGTGGCTCGAGCGGCTCGCGGTGATCATCCGGTCCGGGATTTCCGCGGGGCTTCGCTGGACATTCGCGGATATTGGCACCGGAACGGGTGTCATCGGCCTCACTCTCGCCGCATGGTTTCCCGACGCCCGCGGCTGGCTGGTCGATCTCTCGCCCGACGCGCTCCGGTGGACTGAAAAAAATAGAAATGTATATTCAATATCCCGGGATCGCATCGGACTCGTTCGGAGCGATCTCACCGATGCCCTGAAGACAGGCTCTCTCGACCTGCTTGTGTCGAATCCGCCCTACATCGACCGGAACGAGATGCCTGGGCTGATGCCGGACGTCCGCGACTGGGAGCCCTCTCTCGCCCTCGACGGCGGCGCCGGCGGACTCGAACCGTTCCGCAGGCTGCTGGCCGATGCGGCGCGCGTGCTGAAACCGGGCGGGTGGCTCGCCGTCGAACACGGCCATGGCCAGCGGAGACGGATCCTGGACCTGCCGGCTCCGGGTCTCGGATTGCTCGAGGCATACGACGATATCGCGGGCCTTGAACGATGTATCGTGTGGTGCAGGAAATTAGTATAATGATGCATATATATTCCTTGCGCGAACTCCTGGGCGACGCCGGCCTGTGGAAGCGCTTCGTCGACGAGATGAAGGCCGGCGCCGTCGCGGCTTTGCCGACGGATACCCTGTATGGCCTGGCCGCCGATGCCGACAGCAGCGAAGGTGTCCGGGCCATTTACCGGGCGAAGGGCAGGGGAGAGGAAAAGCCCCTGATCCTCTTCCTTCCGGATTCGTCGGGACTCGAGCCTCTCGGCATCGCGCCTGGCGAACGTGTCCGGCGCGTTCTCGATGAAAACTGGCCGGGCGGCCTCACGGGAGTGTTCCCCATCGTGGGAAAGCCGCTCGCGGCGTTCGAACACCCAACCCTCGGCATTCGCGTGCCCGATCATGCCGACTTGCTCCGGTTGCTTCGCGCGTATCCGGGCCGACTCCTGACGACGAGCGCCAACCGCTCCGGCGAAGCGCCCCTCTCCGATGCCGCTTCCATCGCCGGTGTCTTTTCCGGTCACGTCGCCTGGGTTCTCGACGGAGGCCGCCTCGAACCGTCGTCGCCCTCGACCGTCGCCGACTTCTCCTCCTGGCCCCCCCGCATCCTCAGACAGGGGAAGGTCCGCCTTGATGTGACGGAATGAAATCCGGCGGCCGATGCTGTGGACCATCGACGTTACGGATGTCGGGACGCGAGCTTGCAATCGGGCTTCAGGCGCATGAATGCTTGACCCGGAATTGCCGAGGGTTTACCCTTCGGAGCGACCATCTTTGAAGGATGACGACACAATGCCGGAAGTCGAAGGGCACCCTTCCTTCTCCCCCAAAAAAAGAGCCACCCTGGAGCCGTTCGATGGTATTCGCGCTCTGGGCGCATGGATTCCCCGTCCATTCGGTTGGGTGCCGGTAATCGCCAAAATCCTCTTTCTAGGGGTTTATGCGAGCCTCACCTTTGGCACCGATTCGCTTCTTCCTTGGGAGATCGTGGATGTGAATCCCGCGGAGAACCTGCTTGCCAAGCTCCTGCTGGGAGGGGGGCTCCTGGTATTGGCCCTGAAGATTCGGCAGGATCCCGAGTTGCGCCCTCGACACGGGGCCTTGATAAATCTGGCGTTCACCGGGCTCTTTCTTTGGGCAACGCTTTCCCATCACGAGACCATGGGAAAGAACTCCCTCACGCTCTTCGCCATTGGCGGGCTTTCGATTGCTGAATTTGTGAGCTTCCTCTTCCTCCTGTTCGTTGAACCGGGAGATCTTGGGCTGCTCTTTCTGGCCTATGGAACGATCGCTTTTTATCTCCGCCGTCGCCCGGGAGACCTGGTGCTTTTGCCGTGGGGCGTCTGGATCGGCACGGAGTTGCTTGGATACTCTCCGATCATGGATATGGGCATCTACTCGCGCCTGCTGATGGTGCTGGTCCCGGTGACGCTCCTGGCC
>JAGOCE010000167.1 GCA_017998915.1 Candidatus Ozemibacteraceae bacterium | reverse complement strand
GCCTGCGGTGACTCCTCATACAGAAGCGTGTGTTCCTGCCGCTTGTAGGGCTGGTCTTCAAGGACGTGCACTTCGGTACTGTCGGGATTGCCGCCTCGGAAATTCGCGGGCAACGCATTGTCGAACTGCAGGTTCATCTCGGGATTCTGAATCGCCGGGGCCGTCGTTCCCGCCGCAGGCTGCGTTCCGGCAGCGGCCTCAGCCGCACAGCACGAGCCGGATTGGACAAGGAAACCACATACGAGGGCAATCAGCATCAACATGTTTCTCACAGAATTCTCCTCCTTCACGGAAAATGTCATTTTCCTCTGGAACGAGATCGTCTGAGTTCCGTTCCAAGGCCGCTCTCTCTTCAAATTAAGACCATACGTTCATAAAGGTCAAGTTTTCTTTCCTTCAATTGGCACATCCACCGAATATCCCTCTACAAGACGCCGAATATTGCCTGACCGTTCATATCAATGTCATATAACACCCCATAGACGTCGCACACATCGAAGAGATGAAAAAAGCCGCCGGATATGCCGGCGGCTCATGGGGAAACCTCCCTATTTCAGTAACACGGGGGCATCGGGAACGGCTGGAGCGGACGCAGGAAGCGGCAGATTCGGGGGTGACATCGGACAAGCTGCCTGCGTTTTTCCCGGATGTTGGTGCCAGCGTTTCATCGTGTGCAGACGATATCCGGCAACGGCGAGAATGGCGATGATGAGCAACCAGATGATCCGGCGTGGCCAGGGATTTTCCGCGTCGGCGAACGGGTCTTCCAGGGTCCGTTTCGCACCGGCCGGGAGCTCGGCGGTTTTCGTCAGGGAACCGCCGAACGCGATGCTCATCATGAGCCGCGAGTTGACCGCCCAGCCGTTCGCGTCGAGGATCGGGCCGATGTTGCGGTTTCTGAGGCGTATGGCCGCCATGATCATCGACGGTCCGGAGACGAGCAGCATCAGGCCCAAGACAGCCAGCGGCATCTGCCACCAGGAAAGGGCCAGGAACCCGGTGACGACGCTCGCTATCGCCGTGCCTATGGCGCCGATCGCCAATCCTATAGCAGCAAATATACCTGCAAATCTGCCGACGTCGAACGCCTGCGGTGCGGCCGGAGGGGCACCCGCTGCGGGAGCAGAAGCCGCCTGGGCCTTGTCCGCGGCGCCCGCGATGCCGCCTGCCAGTTTTTCCTGCATGGCCTTGTCGCCGGCGCCGGCGAACTTCTCGACCTGTTCGGTAATCATTCGCCCGATCCGGCGATAGGGCGTCCAGAACGCCTCGCCGATGCTGATCGGGTGTTCGATCAGTTTGACCACGACGGCGTCCCAGTCGCGTCCGCGACGATCGACGAAGATGCCATGCCGGCCGACAGCCAGAAGTTCAGCATCGCCTGCCGTGAACGCGGCGACGATCGACATTTTTTCGTTGCTTCCCGAGCGCGCGCAGTCGCAGTAGGCAAGATACGTCTGGCTCAGCGTCGCCATGGTCGCGTGTTTGCCCACATCATCGACGCGCATGCAAAGATCGCAGCTACGCCCGTCGAGATACAACGTGCCGTTCTGGAAGACGGAGCCGCGCTTGCGGTCATAGAAGTCCCGGAACGACACCATATTATTCAGCAACGTATATAAATCGCGATGCAGCCGCACCAGCCGTTCGACCGAGTCGATCGCGGCGGCTTCCGGAGCGAGCGCCTTGTCCTGGGCGATCAGCTCGCGGACGCTCCGGTCCAGCGAAGCCCCCAGGATGGCCCGAATGCGTGGCAACCCGAGCGGTTCGACGCAGGCGCCGGCCTTTCCGGCAAGCCATGTCTCGTGAGCCGAGAACGTGGCGACGATTTTGTCCCACTCGACGGAGGTCAGGGCGGTCTTTTCCCCGAGCCGCGGCAGGACGACGAGTCGGTTGAAGGTTTCGATCGCCTTCGTCCAGGCAGGGTTGACCGCATCGTTCAGCGGAAGCGCCCAGCCGGCTTCGATCCGAGCCAGCGGCAGATCGGCAAGCTCGGGGCTTCCCGATGACAGCAGCCTGACCGCCATCTCTTCGTAGTCCTTCTCGGAGCGGTTGAGGGGCCCCGTCGAGCGGGCGTCGAAAGCCGCCAGCCGGCAGCGCGTGAAAAAGTCGTCGATCTTCGCCCGGACGGCGGAAAATGCGGCATAGGCCGCCACGGTGTCACCCTTGTAGGGAAGAATCGCCGGGTCCGCTTCACCCGCCCGCCACCAGTTGTCATACATCCTGCATGCGGAAACGAAGGCTTCGAGCTTCGCCTCGTCCACCCCGGGCACGCCGCTCCGGTCGTCGACGCCGCCGACGCAGGCAATGATCTCCTCGATCAGCTTTCGCGACGCTTCATCTCCCGCCGCCGCCGGAGGAACGATCCCATCCCCGTTGAAACGCGTCGCCGCGAATTTCTTCGAGGCATCCGCCACGTCGGCCACGGCGATCTGATCGGCGTCAGGCTTGTCGAGACCGGCGAGAATGCGGCGGGCCGAAGCGACGAGACGCTTTCCCTCGTCGTCTGCATCATTGATCGAAGCCAGTGGCAAGGCCTCCGAACGTTTCAGAAGATCGTCGGCGTTGTTCAGCCGGCCGCAGACCCACTCGACCGCGGTCAGCAGTTCCGGCACGCGAACGCGCCCGTCCTTGTCGGAATCGATCAGGGCGAGGGTCGCCGCATCGAGTTCGAGCCCCTGCACCGGGCAGCTCAGGGCCATCCACAGTTTGGGATCGAGATCCCGCAGAGCTCCAAGATCGGCTCCCGAGTCGAGACTGACCTGGTCCACACCGCCGGAGCGGAAAAATCGCCAGGAATGCCGTTCTTTCGATGTTTTCTGGGATTCAAACATGCTCATGCATTCTCCTCTTTCAATAGATCACGTCACATATAGATCAACGAACGAGCGGGGAAACAACGATGATCCGTATGCATCATACCACCCGGGATGTCAGCGTGCCGTGTCCGGCGATACGATCGGCGTGATGCCGAGCCTGCGCGCATCCTCGATGTCGATGACCTGGAAATTCGGGTCCGAGTCTTCCTCGAACTTCTTTTCGTTCTTCAGATATTCCGCCGTCGTCTCCTCGATGACCGAATCGAAGAATCCACGCCCCTTTCCCTGGGAGAGCATCGTCGTTTCGAGGCAGACGAACGACTCTTTCGCGTCATCGAGATATATTCCTAAATATGCATGATCCTCGAGAATCACGAGAAAGGGTTTGATCCCGATCTTATACAACATCGACGCCATCAGAACGCAGCCGTCGACGCAGTTCGCCTGGGCGTTCCCGACGGACTCCTCGATGAACCGAACGTTCTGCACCTGTACGATATCCGAGTGCGCCGACGGGGTCGTGATCGAACTGTATTTGATCCCCCGCTTCTGGAGGGCGAGCCAGATGGCGTAGACCTGGTCGAGCACGGCGTCCTGCGAGCCGGAGATATACCCGTCGAACGCCTGCACGGCCTTCGTGTCGAGGGCCTCCTTGAGAAGCCGGTCCACCATGGGGTGGTTTTCGTTCACGTATGCCGCGAACATGTAACTGTGGTCTTCGTATGCCCCGTCGTCAGCGCTCACGAAACCGTAGACACAGTCGTTGACGGAGCGCAGCATCACGGTCTTCGCCTTCACCTGCGGCGGCGCCTCATCGATCGAAACCGAAAAAACGACGTTGAACGGCGCGGCCTGTCTGCGATCCTTCACCGCATCGTAGTTGTAGATGACCTGAGGATACACCCAGTATGTCTGGCTCGCGGCCGGCAGCACGCCGTCGAAGACGACGGCGTCCATGATCGCATTCGGCTTCAGCTCGACCCTGATCTTCGCGTTGTCGCGGGGACTGCAGACCGATACACCAAGGAGGCCGTAGCGGTCTCCCATGATCTGGGACATCGATGCGGCGGCGGATTCCTCATCGGTTTTCAGAAGGGCCGTCGCGAAAATATAGGATGGGAAAATCTGCGAATCCATCTCCACGAAAGGCTCCCATTCGCCGGGCACAAGCGGTTTTTCCGGGGAATCGGCGGACGCGGTTCCGGTTGCCTCTTCACCGTTTTTCGCCCCCGCTGACTCCGGTATCTCGGCGGTGTCTGACGCGAAGGCTGGCAGGCTTCCGGACGCCGTCAGGGGCGTCGTTTCCGACGCATTTGCAAGGGGTACACACCCGCCATGCATCAGAAGGATGCCGATCAATGCGAGTCTGGCAAGCATGGCGCGTCTCCCCGGAACGTGAAATGATGCACCGTCGTCATGTAAAGGTTCATATACCACAAACCGGTCACGAACCGGAGGAACGCCGTTGGCGGCGGGCTCCGAAATAGCCGCTTTTGCCCATGAACGCCAGGGAAGAAAGGATGCAGAGCACTCCCCCGCCGCTCAGGGTCGCGGCGACGCCGACCTGCTGGGCGATGGCCCCCTGGATGAGGCTGCCAAGCGGTGACATCCCCATGAAGGCCATCATGTAAAGGCTCATGATCCGGCTGCGTTTGTCGTCATCCGTCTGCATCTGCAGAAGTGTGTTGGCGCTTGCCCAGCCGCTCGTCATCCAGTATCCGGAGATCACGAGGAGGAACATCGCTGGCCAGAGGCTCGACATCCACGTGAACACGACAAGCGATACGCCGCAACAAGCGAACGCGAAAGGAACATACGTCGTGAGCCCCTCGGCGTTCTGCCGCATGGCGAGATGAAGCGCGCCGGCCAGGGCGCCGAAGCCGAGCGCCCCCAGCAGGAAGCCCAGCGTCTCGGCCCCACCGCCCAGGACTTCCTTTGCCACGACCGGCAGTAGCACGGCAAAGGGCATCGCCGTGAAGCTGAAGATGGAAATCAGGATCAGAATCGACCGGATTCCCTCGTGCCGCCACGCGTAGGACAGGCCGACCCGCAGTTCGCTCCAGAAGGGCTTCTTCTCCTGGCAGATCGCGTTCTGAGGCAGTGACAGCCGCGGCAGCACCCAGACGATCGGCAGAAACGAAAGGGCGTTCAGGGCGAAGCAGATCCCCTCCCCCCACGCGGCGACCGCCATTCCGGCGAGAGAAGGACCGACGAGGCGGGCCGCGTTGAAGGCGGAGGAGTTCAGCGCGATCGCGTTCGCGAGGTGCTCGCGGCGCTCGACCAGTTGCGGAACGAGCGCATGCCTGCCAGGCATATCGAAGGCGTTGATGACGCCGAGAACCGCGCACATGGCGAAGAGAACCGGAAGATTGATCATGCCCGCAAGCGTGAGGCCGGCGAGAATCGTCGCCTGGACGAGAGCCGCGACCTGGGTGATCCAGATGCTCCGCCGCAGTTCGCGGCCGTCGAGAATGACTCCGGAAGCGGGCATCAGCACGAATGCCGAGAACTGGCTCACGAAATCCGCCGCTCCCAGCATCGTCGAAGAGAGGCTTATCCGGTAGACAAGCCAACTGACGGCGAGCCGCTGCATCCAGGTACCGATCAGCGAAAAGCCGTTGGTTATAAAGTAGGCACGATAATTCGCCGATCCCAGCGCCGGGAACAGGTTTCTTGATCCGGACAAACCGGATGGGATGGATTCATGGCCCTCGTGCAATTCCATTTGATGTGCAAGATACCCCTTTTGACGCTCCAGGTGCAAATCAGGCTTCGCCGGAGTCCGGCATCGAAAGCTCATCTTGCCACCGAAAGGCGGCACGTCATACAATCGCCCCATGTCCCCGACAGACCACGCCGCAACCCCGATTCATTGGGTCGCCAAAAATCTCAGTCTCGGTACGGCAACGATTCCGCTGCTGATGGCACAAAGAGCCGCTTCCACAGGGGATTGCGCCATTCCCCGGGTCGTGATCGTCGCGCACGGGCTTGGGGTCGGCAAGGAAGTGCAACGCCCCGAGCTCGAGCGGCTGGCCAGGGCAGGGTTCATCGCGGTATGCCCGGACGCCCCTCATCACGGCGAGCGTCGCGACGGGCTTCTCGATCTACTCGACGCATCGGTCGGCATGGAGCGGCACGAGCGGCTCATCGCCATGGTGTCCGAAGCGGCGTCGGAAATTCCTCTGCTGATCAGCTATTTCAGGCACAGCCTGGGTGCGAGAGTCGCCATGACCGGGATCTCGATGGGGGGCTTCACCACGTTCGCCTCGTTTCTGCACGAACCACGCCCGGATGTGGCCATTCCTTTCCTGGCATCCCCGGATTGGCGAAGCCCGGAACAGCGCCTGATGGATTTTCCGCCGACGGGGCCGGTCTGCAACCCCGGCAGATTTTTCCCGGTGCCTCTCATGGCGGTCACCGGGGGCCACGACACGGTTGTGCCGCCTGATGCGACCACGTCGTTCATCGAAACCCTCCGCCCGATGTATGCCACGACCCCCGGCACCCTCGTCCACGCAGGTTATCCGGCGTCGGAGCACATGATGCGTGAGGAAGACTGGAACGATGCCTGGAAACGGGCGATCGCGTTCTTGAACGAGCATCTCTGAAAATATTTTCAGCTTTTCGAATGTCCGGGTTTGTCCGCGAATGTCCGCGGACGTTCGAGATGATTTCGGAGTGTTTCGCCCCGTACGCGGTCATCCGCCGATGAACCCTTCGGAAAACCCCATTTCAGGCCGAAAAGGTTCATGGTTTTGTTTGCCTCCTTATTATTTCGGGCCGGATCCACAAGATCCGGTCTTTTTTTTCCCCGATGTGTCCTCAGCCAAGTCTTACGGGAACAGCAGCAAGCGCACGGAAGGAACCGTTCTGTTTTCAGGGATGAAGCTGTTTTCCGAGATGATTCCTATTTTGGCCGGGACCGGAATTCGACGACGCCATCTGGTCCGATCAGGGCGTGCAGGAACTCGCCGGCAGCCGGTTTAACCAGCCATCGGCCTTTGGCGACGCTGGCTTCGACAACTTCGAGGGTGCGACCGGCGGCGGCAATCCCTTTCCTCATCGCGTCAACGTCGGTGGCGGTCGGGGAGGCCACGAGGTCGAGGTAGACCATGTTGTTGCGCAGCA
This sequence comes from Candidatus Ozemibacteraceae bacterium, assembly GCA_017998915.1. Classification (GTDB taxonomy): domain Bacteria; phylum Muiribacteriota; class Ozemobacteria; order Ozemobacterales; family Ozemobacteraceae; genus MWAR01. Next base: position 1,406 of record JAGOCE010000167.1, on the reverse strand, counting down.
AGAGGCTCTCGAGGGCAGAGGTCTGATCCTTGCCGATGCCTGACCAGGCCAGCACCTGCGTGGCCAGTTGATGGTCGAAGGGGGGGCGGGAGAACTCGAAGTCGTTGGAGTGGATGGTTCCCGAGGCCAGCAACAGCCAGTCCTCGAACCGGAGGTTGCCCCCCTTGGCCAGGACCTGGGTGCGGACGGGAGCAGGCCCCAGCGCGGCCAGCTCGACCCCGAGTTCGGACGCAAGGCCCAGCGACTCGAGCAGGTCCCTGCCGCTGGGGAATCCCTCCCCGTCGACCGAACGCACCCAGGGCCGGATCTGGCCCTCGGTGACGGCGGGGCCCAGGACTTTCTGGAGGCGGGCCCAGGCATCCCCGGCGTGGGCCTTGAGGGCGGCGGGCGGTTCGGGATACCAGGTGGTCTGCCCCGCCCGGCGCACCCGCACCAGGCTCACGGCGCATCCCGGCTCTCCCCGCTTGGGGCCAACCAGATAGCGATCCACTTCGACGGCGGGATTGCCGTTCCGGTCGACGACGTAAGAGCCCATCTGGTGGGTGGCCTCCCCCGACAGGGCGCCCAGTTCGGGCGGCAGCGGCTCCGGTTCGGCAGGGGCCGGCTGCTCGGGCAAGCCGCCCTCCTTGCGGAACTCCGTCTCTTCAGCGGAGACAGGCTGGCGGCGGTCACAAATGCCCCGCGTCCTGGTATGTTCCCATGGCTTCACATCGTTGCGATGCAGGGAGATACATCGAAAACTTCTGTATTCCTGCCCGGTGAAGCGCTCTTTATATATTCAATACAATATTTTCAACGTCGGCGTTCTTGAATGAGTCCGCTTGGACTGCGCCATCCAGGCGCCAGCGGCCCACTTCCCGCATCGTGCGGGCCGGGTCAGCAGTGTTCGCGGAATGTCTGGAATTTGATTCCAGGCCAGTCGTCGATGAGTTTGCCCAGGCGCCAGACGTCAGCGGCGAGATACGTGAGATGCCCTTCCGAGTCGAGGGCCATTCGGGAGCGGTGCTTGCGCTCGAACTCGTCGAGCACGGTCTTGTCGTCGCAGACGAGCCAGCGGGCCGTCGCATAATCGACCGGGTCGTAAACGGCGTCGACGCCGTATTCGTCGCGCAGGCGGGCCATCGTCACGTCGAACTGCAGGGCGCCGACGGCGCCGAGGACATAGTCGCTGCTGTTGAGGACCGGCCGGAACACCTGGACGGCGCCCTCCTCGGAAAGCTGCAGCAGGCCCTTTTGAAGCTGTTTCGCCCGAAGAGGGTTCTTCAATCGCACTTGCTTGAACAGTTCGGGGGCGAAGTTCGGAATGCCCGTGAACTTGAGCGCTTCTTTTTCTGTGAACGTGTCGCCGATCTTGATCGTGCCGTGGTTGTGAATGCCGATGATGTCGCCGGGATACGCCTCCTCGA
>JAGOCE010000166.1 GCA_017998915.1 Candidatus Ozemibacteraceae bacterium | reverse complement strand
TCGTCAGCCTGCTTGATTCATCGAGCCCCTTGCTCCCAATCTCGTCTCGAATGCACTGGGATAATCAAAAATAGGAGAAAAAAATCGGCCAAAAGCGGAGAGAGTCGAATTTCAGGCAGCAGGCATTTCTTCCTTCCTGGCCACAGCGATCAAGGAAAGGCCATTCCACGGAAGGAAGTGATCAATCCGCCGGAATAACCAGACCAAGTGGTCGTAGATCTTCATGGGCAACTTTCCGATGGCGATCGTCTTCAGAATCTTGCCATTGAGTATCCAGCCCAAGACGCCGGGTTTATTGAAATCGAACAACTCTTCGACCACGAAACCGGTGAGACCTAGTTTTTCCCTGAGGTCGTCCCGAGTATAACGGCGGAAATGTTTTACCACCTCGTCGAGAGTGCCGAAGATCTGCGGTCCTTGCGGCACCAGAAGAATCAGCTTTCCACCGGGAACGAGGGTATCCCACATACGACGCAAGGCTGCCACATCGTTTTCAATGTGCTCCAGAACATTCAGACAGATCACGGTATCCTGGGTTCCGGACAGGGCAACAAAATCTTTAGGTTCATTCAGATCGAGTTTCATGACTCGTGCCTGTTCCATGTATCCGAACCGCGAATATAAGGTCTCCAGATAATGCGGCTCCAGTTCGCTGGCAATATACTCGTCTCGAGGGAGGAATCGACCGGTCATATTGCCAATGCCGGCGCCGATCTCCAGTATCCGTCTGCCGAGAAACGGCCGGATGACATCGGCCATCCACCGATTGAACCGTGGAGCCAAGCTGATCTGGTGCAGGACATTTCCGTCGGAATTTTTGTAGCAGTCGTCAATGAGCCAATATTTGAGGATGTAGCAGAGAGCCCACATCCCGTCCCTCCATGTGATCTTCTTTCCTTCGTCGTAGGTTCGGCCACGGTAGGAGATGGGCACCTCGTAAATTCGGAAGTTTCGCTTCGCCACCTTGGCTGTCAGTTCCGGCTCCAGGCCGAACCCCGTGGAACTGATGGGAATACTCTTGAGCAGCGGCGCTCGAAACATTTTATAGCAGGTCTCCATATCCGTGAGCGTCAGATCGGTGAGCATGTTCGAAAGATTGGTCAGGAACCAGTTCATTGTCGAGTGCCAAAAATACAGGACCCTTCGGTGATCAGCCACAAGAAATCGCAAACCGAACACCACGTCAGCATCTCCCATGCAGATAGGCCTGATCAGTCGCGAAAATTCCTCCGGATCGTATTCCAAGTCTGCATCCTGGAATACGATCACCTCACCATCGGCGTAGTTGATCCCTGTTTTGATTGCCCCCGACTTTCCTTGATTCTTTTCGTGGAATACAACACAGATCTTGGGATATCTCGTATGTCTTCATATCATCTCCTGATACCCTTCAAACCGGGAAATAGTAGCCAATGCTCCCAGACCAGCCAATGAAAAGACCATCCCGGACGGGAGCAATGATTCTACCGGCCAGCTCCAGGCAAGCCTTCGGACGCGATGGGGTAGATGACGTAGGAAGGATTCTGGAAGGCAGGCGTCAGGCCGGCGAAGGTGGTGCTCGCGAAATCCTGGCGCCTCGGTTCCATTCGAGCATCCGTGCTGCCCGTGTCAGATTCCAGGAAGCTGCGCTGGACCACCAGCCACTCGACACCGTCCGAAGCCAGTTGCCCGCGAAAAGTCGGCGGGTCGCTCAGCCGGCTCCGGGCATCGTATTCGCGAACGCGCATGCGGCGAGACAGTGGATGGTAGAAATACAATGTGTATCCCCAGTTAACCAGCCCGATTGTTGAACCGGGAGGCAGGAAATCCCGCGCCTGAATGGTCTCGTCAAGCATCTTCTGCGCTTCCTGCACGACAGGCAGCTGAGTCTGCAGGGTAGCCATCTTCCACCACACCGTGCAATGCCCGGCTACCACCGTTAATCCTGATACAATGACGAAGCCGGTAAGAACCCAAGCCAATCTCCCGGGAAAACCGGACATCGGCGCCAAGCGACACCCTTCTGCTACGAGAATTATTAATGGAAGAATGAAGAAACGCGCCGAGCCTCCATCGTGGAAAACCCACTGCCATCTTACCAACCCGACCATGGGAAACAGGAGGATCAGAGCGATGAACAGCCCATACCAGTCGACTTTTGACCCCAGTCGCCGAAGTCCTCCGGAGACAGCGATCAGCCAGGCTGCGGGAATCACCAGGAACAGCGCCCCGGTGGTGGTGAAATACGCCCGCCGCGCCCATGAGAATTTCATCATTGCTGGAGTGTTCGGGTCGGCTCCGACAGTTCGGAAGAGTGGTTCGAACAGGGAGCGGGCGGTTTCCTCCGACAGGGGTAAGGGCAGATCGATCACCCGATAGAGAAGGCGCCATATATTTGTATATGTATATTGGAAACTGAATGGATGTGGATCCTGAATCGTGGCCAGCAAGTGGGAGGGCCCGTGTATGTTCCCGACTTGGGACCAGACGTAAGCGTAGTGAGCCAGGTTCCAGGAGAGGGTCAGCAAGGCAGTCAGGATCGAGATCGTCAGTCCTGTCTGCCATCCGTTGCGTCTAATCAGCACCCATACCCCTGGCAGCAAAACGAACGGCATCAGAATCCAACCAAATGACTTCACCCCCCCTGCCACTGCGGCCGACGCAATAGCCAGCACAACCAAGGCAGAGGAATCTCGCCGCTCTTCTACACTCCAGGCGTAGCGCTGTAACACAAACCCGGTGAATGCGAGAGACCAGCACATCAGGTCGTTCTTGAAGACGGGCAACATGCTCATCCCCATGCTCGGAGCAGTCCAGATCGCGGCTGAAGCCAAGGCCGTCCAGATGAGTATCGACGATTCACCATCTGAGCCGCTTCCCGCAGAACTGGTACCGAGGTGGTCCCGAGAGCTTTCCACTTCCGGAGGTCGTAACCGCAACAGTATGAAAGGAATCAGGCACAGCGAGAGGACAGGCCAGAAGGAAGCCGAACGAGCCCAACTCCAGCTTTCCCCGCTGAAAACCAAATACCAGGCAAGCAGGACTTCGTAGTTGATGGGGGTACACCACGATCTCGGATCGCTCGACTCGTAGGGAGCGATGACTCCCTCTTGTATCCAGTGGCATGGAATAGGGAGGTGATACATCACGGCGTCAGTGTCACGCCGATTGGGCATGGTCTCGTTGGTCAGGACCAGGGTCCCCAACCAAGCTGCCAACTGCAGGATGCAGACGCACAGAAGAATCGTGAGAATACTCCATCGAAATCGGATCAGCATCCGCATGGAGCGCGCCATCGCTATCGGCAGGTTCTCTTCACGCCAGCATCTTGCGTCTCCCGACTGCCAGGCAACGCCGGCGGCGATCAGGGTAAACAGAGTCTGCCATGCCAACACGCTCACCGAAGTCAACCCTGACACCCAGGAAGCGATCAATGCACACGAAACAGGCAAAATCATGATCATTGAGCTTGCCGCCAGCAATCGTATCGATAGGGGCAATCGTCGGAAGAACGCCAGATCGAGACTCAATACCTCGATTCCAAACAATACTATTGCTATGACTATCATGTTGGCCTTTTATCACACTCTTTCCTCATGATCCAAGACGATTCCCTTGTCTGACGTGGCAAGCCCACCTGATTTCACAACCGATGAATTGGGAAAGACCTGGGCACCCGAACGTTTTACATCGAATACTATATATTTAATTAGATCTAATCATTGTCAGCAGCATCTTGAATCGCCTTTCGGCACGAAGGGAATGGGGATGGTTCGCCGGCATGAGTATCATTTCTCCGGCTTTGACCTCATGCGGATTTCCGTCGATCATGATCACGGCTTCGCCGTCGATGATCTGGACGATGGCGTCGAAGGGGGCGGTGTGTTCCGACAGACCCTGGCCCTGGTCGAAGGAGAACAGGGTCACGGTGCCGATCTTCTTGTCGACGAGGGTCTTGCTGACCACTGATCCGCCGGCGTAATCGACGAATCCGGCCAGATCGACCGGAGTGGAAGCAGGAAGGACGGGTTCGCGGCTGGTCATGTTGTATCTCCATATAGTATTTTTGAACGTGTGTTTCGGGCAGGCTTGACATCCGATTGTCGCCTTTCTCCGTGCTCCAAACTTCCGCGCGCCGTGTGCGCGGTGCTGCTCAATAGGCCTCGGCAGGAGGAATGATACCGCCGGCGTCGGGCATCTGGGATGGGATTTTCTTCTGACCGGACTGTCCAGGCTGCGGTGCCGGAACCGGCAGGGCCTGTGGTTCAGTCAGGGAGACACGCATCCGGCCGGCAGAGTCATCCAGATACAGCCTCCGGGCACCGAATCCTGGCTGGGGCAGGTCGTAGGCCAGGACGTATTTTGCCAGGGCTTCGGCGACCATGGCGACGGTGAAAGCCTGGGAACGCCAGTGCGCGAGGTCCCAGAATGAGGCGGCGAAGAAGAGGCCGGACTCCCAGTAGTTTGGAATGATGCCAGGGAAGCGGGCCGCGGTGGTCGGATACACCTGCGGCGCCTCCTTCCGCTCGCGCAGCAGATAGGCGACGGCCTTGAGAACCGCCGCGTCGTAACGGGCAGCCAGGCAGGCCTGCTCGGCAGTCGAGCGGCCGATGTTGAGGAGCGCCGTGAGACCGAGCGCGGTCGACAACTGACAGCTGCGATCCTCGCCGCCCGGGAATGCGCCCGGGTGAAGCGGCTGCATGCGGGCCCAGGCGTCCTGTTCGTCGAGAAGCTGTTTCAGAAGCGTGATCATCGCAGCATCGAGCGAGGGCTCGCGAGCCCCGGCATCGCGCCAGGCGCGGGTCACGGCATACGGGAAGATCATATTCTGGGGATAATACAATCCGGCATCCGGCCAGGCCTTGGCCTCGATCGCCTTCGCCAGCAGTTTCAGCGTGCCGCGATACCCCGCGGTGCGGCGATGTTTCGTCATGGCCAGAGCGAACGCCGCGTTCGAATTGACGACGGCATCGACATTGTTCACGCCGAGCGGAATGATTCCCGTCTCGGGTGTGGCGAACGTCGGTTCACGCTCGTCCTTCAGCCAGGTCATGAAGGCGCCGGTTTCCGTTCCACGCCAGACATCGCGGCCGTCATCCTTGTCCCGGCCCGCGTCGCGAAACGAGGCGATCCTGCTGAGGGCTTCGAAGTCAGGCTGAAAGCCTTTTGCGGGATACCGTTTCGCATACATCGCCTGAAAGGCGACGGCAACCGAAGTGTCGTCGGCGTCGTTCGGAATGTTGAACAGCGCGTCTGCGCCGGTCGGGTTCTGGGTTCGGTCGAGGCAGGCGGCGACCCAGTGCGGCGGCGGCGCCTTCTGGCCCTTCGTCAGCATGGCGAAGAAGTTCGCATACTTCGGATTGAGGAACATCTTTCCCATTGTCCGGACCATAGCGACAGGGATATTAAACGGACCTGTCCGCGGGGCGGCCCCGTCGACGCCGGGCAGGACGGCCCAGAAGTTGTAGGCGTCGCCGCGTTTGAAGCTCAGGACGTTATTGAGCGCCAGGTCGAGCATCGGCTCGATCGAACGCCGCTCGGCCGGAAGGAAGCTCTCGTCGAACAGGAACAGCGGATACCCGATGAATGCCGTCATGAACAGGTTCGAGTCCTGGACAGAGACGAGGGTTCGACCGAGGAGACCGGTTTTCTTCGGCAGGAAGTGCACATAACTGGCCCACTCTCCCGCACGGTTGCGGGCCTTGATGACAGGCGGCATGTCGAGCGTCTGCAGCTCTGCGAACGGAAGGTTGAGCATGATCTCGTTGCGACAGCCATCGCCTTCATCCGAGGCGTCGACGGCACAATGCCCCTTTCCTGGGCGATTGCGAACCTGGGTGTTCTCGAGATAGGCGAGCGCCCCAAGCAGCGCATCCGAAACGCCGGGTAGGGAGAGGCGATCGCGTCCGATCGACGTCAGGTCGAGAACTGGCGCGGGAAGCGGCTGTCCCGCCGGAACCTGGCTGACGGGCTTTTCCGGCTGGCTGCCGGCGGGGGAGGACGGCGCTCCGGCGAACGCCGGCGTCGCGGCGAGCATCAGGGCAACGATCGAACCGCAGATTCTCTTCATGTCAGTCACCTCGATAAAAATGAGGGCAGCAATCGATATGATATTTGTACATTATACACGGTGACAGCCCGGGTGTAACGATGGGGTGGTCACAGGCTTCGTGGAGTGACGACGCCGTTGTCGCGGGTGCCAGCGGTTTCAAGGTGGCGGATGTCGCCCCAGGTGTTCAGTCGCCAGGCACCGGCATGCCAGGTGAAGGTGTTGAGACTCGCGTTGTAGAGAGAATACGTACGCTTCCGGTCGAGGGGGATGTCGAGGGCGATGCGCATGATCATGTCGAGCACGCCACCGTGCGTGACGACGCCGATCCGCTTGCCGGGGTGCCGCCTTCCAAGCTCGTCGGCCGCCAAACGAACCCTGCGGTGCAGATTGTTGCTGCTCTCGCCACCCGTCATGCGGAAGGAGGGGTCCCAGGTCATGAAAGCCGCCCAATCGGCCGGATACGTCGCCGGCAGGGCGGAGATCTCGATTCCTTCGAAAATACCGAGATTGCGTTCCCGCCAACCGGGCGCAGCGATAAGCTCGAGGCCCGTCCGTGCGGCGATGGGAACCGCCGTTCGCCAGGCGCGGCCGAGGTCGCTGCTGTAGAGCGCATCGAGGTTTTCGCCGGAAAGACGTTCCGCGAGCGCCTCGGCCTGCATTAGGCCCTTTTCGGTGAGCGGGCTGTCCTGGTGACCCTGCATACGGTTCTCCAGGTTCCAGGCAGTCTCGCCGTGCCGAATGAAAACGAAGTCTACGGTATCTGATATATCATTATTGATTTGTATCATATCAGAGGATCACGCCAGGTGATGCGGCCGGCCGCCACGGTGAGCCTGACACGGGCTTCATGGATTTCCCGGGAGGGGATCGAAAAAAGGTCGCGATCGAGCACCGCAAAGTCGGCCCGCTTCCCGACGGCGATCGTGCCCGCATCATCTTCGAAGTCGGCAAACGCGGGGCCACGGGTGAAGCCGTCAAGCATCGTCACGAGATCCACGGCCTGGTCGGGAGCGAACGGCGGGGCGTCGGATTTCCCGGTGCCACGCCGCGTGATTGCGGTCTCGATTCCGTCGAGCGGGTTGAAGGTCAGCGTGTCGCCGCCGAACGGCCAGTCGCTGGAAAACGCGAACCTGGCGCCGGCATCGCGCAGGGTGCGAAGCGCGAACTGGCGGAACGCCCGCTCGGGGCCGAGACACGGCAGAGCGACGCCATTGAAGTTCGAGTCGTGATAGTACCAGGCCGGCTGGAGATTGGCAATGACACCGAGCCCGGCGAACCGTGACACGTCGGCCGGATGGACGAGGTCGGCGTGGGCGATCATGTGGCGGCTGTCGCGCGGCCCGTTTGCCTTTCGAGCCGCGTCGAGGGCGTCGAGAGCGAGTCGCACCGCGGCATCGCCGACGGCGTGGAAATGCGTTTGGAACCCGGCGGCGTCGAGATCCGCAACAAAGCGACGCACGTCGGCGGCCTCCCACATGGCTTCGCCGAAACAGCCGGGTGCATCGGCATACGGCTCGAGCAGCAGAGCCGTGCGGCCTTCGACGACACCGTCGAGGGAGATCTTTGCGGCGCCAATCTTCCGGCGGGGAGATTTCCAGCGGTTCCGGATCTCGAGCAACTCTGCAATGTGCTCAGGCCCCGATTCAGGATTCCCGAACTGAGAAGCCGTCACGTGGAGGGTCAGCTCGCCGAGTTCATCGAGGCGCTCCCAGGCCGCGATGAACGGGGGCTTTCCCACCGCGTCATGGACGGCGGTGATGCCTGATTTTGCGGCCTGCGCGAGGAAGAGGCGGGCCCCTTCGAGATACTCGTCGATGCCGGGCTTGGGTAGTTTTCCAGTGACCATGCCCATCGCGGGCCATTCGCGAAGAAAGCCGGTCGGTTCGCCCGTGACGGAGTCGCGCTCGATGGCGCCGCCGGCCGGGTCGGGCGATTCCCGCGTGATGCCGGCCAGGCGCAGGGCGGCTGTGTTCACCCAGCCCGTATGACCGTCGATGGCCTTGAGGAAGACCGGCCGGTCGGGAACGATCTCGTCGAGTCGTTCCCGGCGGGGGCCGGTTTTCGGAAACGCGGCGTAGATCCAGCCGCTCCCTCGGATGAACGGGCGCTCCGGATGTTTTCGGGCATATTCGCGCAGTTGTGCCAGGTAGGAAGCCTCTTCGGCTGGACCGGAGAGGCGACATTCGACGAGGTCGATCGCCCCGATCATCGGGTGAAGATGGGCATCGCGGAAGCCGGGCACCAGAAGCAAGCTGCGCAGATCGATCACCTCGGTCTCTGGACCACGCAGTTCGAGAACATCCGATGCAGATCCAATGCGGATAATC